>JAUIBC010000136.1 GCA_030427555.1 Gammaproteobacteria bacterium
TTATGAGCAACATGAGCATAATGCTGATATAAACCTTCTTGCGTTGGTTTAATATACGCTGGTGTCATGATAAGAGCAGCATGTGCTCCTTCGGTCATTGCAAGTTTAGTCAGTTCAACACAATGCTTAGTTGAGTGAGCAGCGGTTCCAGCTATGACTGGTATACGTTCTTTTACTTGATCGATAACTGTTCTAATAACCAAAAGCTTTTCATTGTAAGTTAAAGTACCTGATTCACCAGTTGTACCAGCGGCAATTATAGCACTAGTTCCTTCTTCAATATGAAATTCGACAAGTTCTCTAAGCTTATCTACATCAACATTATCATCTAACATTGGAGTAACTAAAGCTACCATGCTTCCTTTGAACATAATCCTCTCACTGTTAATTCATATTCATATATTATAAACTCACATGACAAGTTATACTAATCATAAATTTCTAAAATGTTACTCTGCCGAGATAAATTACTAGAAGAATTACACAATAATGCGATAATTGTCACGCCAAATAATCGTTTAAGCAAACAGTTGCTTAATGATTTTGCAGATAAATATTTACATAAATCGGCATCAGCTATTGAAAAGCCGGTATGCTTACCATATCAAAATTTTTTACAATATTTATATAAAGAAATTCAACACCAAAATCCATATATCGAGCATCCTATTTTATTAAACTCCGCCCAAGAGCGCTATTTATGGCTACAAGTATTCAATTCCTCACAAATAACTAATATTAATCTTAATCTAGTAAAACACGTTCAAGAAGCTTGGAATAGATGCAGGATATGGCAAGTAGACATAAAAAATCCCGAATTTTCACAAACCTGGCAAGGTAAGATATCACAAAGTTTACAACAACAATTCCAACAAGAATTAGATAAAACTAATACTATAACTCAAGCTAATTTAGTAAATTATTTGATAAATTATTATGTTTTTAGCCATAAAAAAGTAATTTGGGCATGCTTTGATGACTATACACCAGCACAAATACTCCTACAACAACATCTACAAAATCATAATAATGAAATTTGTCACTTTGATTTGCAAAACATGCAGGCAAACTCACAAAAATACCGAGCCCAAGATAAGCAAGATGAATATTCAACCATGCTAACTTGGCTTGATAATCGTCTAGCAGAAAATGACAAAAATATTGCTATAGTTTTACCAAATATAGCAGAACATGGAGATTATGTTGCGAGTCTTATTCAGAAAAAATTTCCCAAAGAAACTATTAATATCTCACTTGGACAAAGCCTAATCAAACATTTATTAATAGCACATGCGCTACGCTTCATTCGCTTTGACAATAACATTAGCAATTGGGAAGCTCGGCTAATTTTAAATTCACCATATATTGCCAATAGCCAAACTGAATTTAAACAACGAGCGGAACTTCTACAAAACTTACAAATTCTCAAAAAACCTAGCTTAACAATTAAAGATTTAGCGCAAGAATGCGCCCAAAGCGCACCTAGGCTTGCAGATATTTTAACAAATTTAAGTCAATATCCAGAAAATGCTAGTCCGAGTGAATGGATTAGCATATTTCAAAAAAGACTACAAGAATTTGGCTTTCCTGGAGAGTACACCTTATCATCTATAACATTTCAGTGTTTTAATAGATTACAAAATTTATTTGCTGAATTTATGCAGTTTGCAATATTTTGCCAAAATATGCCAAAAAAAACCACTTTAAATACTTTATACGATCTTGCAAACGAAAATATATTCCAACCTAAACAAGATCCAAGCAAAATTTCGATTCTTGGTTTACTTGAAGCATCCGGTTGTACCTTTGACAGTATTTGGGTTAGTGATTTAACTGATAAATGTTTACCAGGTAAAACTAACTTTTCTGCTTTTATTCCAATAGAAATGCAAAAGCGCTTATTAATGCCGCACTCATCAAATGAAAGAGAATTAAAATTTGCTAAACAACAATTACAAAGGCTACAAAGTTCTTGTAAAAATATCATTTTTAGTTACCCAAGCTTTGTCGATGATATACCTATGCTACCTTCTCCATTAATCTTAAACTTAAAAGAAATGCCAAAGATTACAAATATCCATAAACCACACAAAACTAATCTAGTAAACTATAACCAAGACTATACAATTGCCCAACAAGATCTAACAAATATTAAAGGTGGCACTTCATTATTAGCCAATCAAGCAAAATGTCCATTTATGGCATTTGCTAAAAATCGTCTATATGCAACTCCAGCAAACGATGTATACGATTGGCCTAATAACTTGGATCGTGGACAAATACTACATAAAATTCTTGAGGAATTTTGGAATATAATTAATAACCGAAAAAAATTAATAGAATTAACAGAAAGTGAGATTGATGATTTAATTAATAATATTAGTGAAACCGTAATAAATAATAATCAAACAGCAATTAATAACGAATTACAAACTTTAATAAAACAAGGTGAGCTAAAACGTTATAACGCTCTTATAAAGTCAGCACTAAAATGGGAGTTATCTAGACCTGATTTTCAAGTTATAGCAACTGAAAAGAGTTATACATTCAACCTTGGTGAAATAAACCTTAAAATAAGAGTAGATAGAATTGACCAGCTAATTACGAAAATAAACAACATATAATCATAGATTATAAAAGCCGTATGCCAGATCGCAAACCATGGGATGAGGATAGGCCTTTAGAACCACAACTACTACTATACGCTTTGCTTGATGACACAATTAGTTGTATTTTGTATTTAGAATTTAAAAATGGCCATGTTGAAGCCAGTGGCATTAGTGCAACTTTGCAGGATATTCCTGGAGTTAACCAAATTAAAGATGACAGTTGGCAAGATTGCAAAGCTAAGTGGCATAAACAATTGAGCGCTTTAGCCGCGGAATTTATCCAAGGAGAATGTATGCCAAATCCGGCTAAATCATCAATTTGCCAAACATGCGATTTACAGAATTTGTGTAGAATTTAGGTAGTGCATTAAATTTATTGCTGTTGTAAAATTCTCCGATTTTTCATGAAGTGAAAATGGCTATAAAAATAGCAAGACATGATTTTGCCCTGCGCCGCAGCAAGCGTGGTGATTTTTTTTGAACACATGGTATACTGCGTCCCTGAATAAATGTAGAGGTAAAGCTAATGCCTGATGTCACAAAACGTCTTCATGAAGAGCTGACGCGCTTAAGAGAGGAACTCTCAACTACCAGTTATGTATCCCTCAATGCAACTGAGAAAGCGGCATATGCCCAAAAACTCATTCAATTTCGTTCGCTGTTAAGTGAGATACTTCATGCCTTAGAAGAAAAGAAGCGCACAGCAGAAGAAGACAACTGGTTTGCTGTTTACTTGTATTTAGGGATTGAACAATACGTTGGAAATTATCACAAAAAATTATTAGAAGCGCCTGTTGTTGAGGAAGATGACTCAGACAGCAGTGATTTTGAAGTACTGTCCCTGAACTCAGAAGAACAATGGATTCATGCATTACAATTGATTTATGGCATTGGGCGACCTTGCATGCCCCAAGCAGGTGTTAAGTTACTTCGTATAATGGCTGAGCATCAAGACCAAAGCATGTATCCGATGGTCTGTAATTTTCTCGGTTGGATTTATAATGAAGGCCAAGGGGTTGCTCAAAGTGATGAAGAAGCGGTACATTGGTGGCGCTTGAGCGCGGAACAGGGACATCCCATCGCACAATATAATCTTGCTGATATGTATCAGAAAGGCCTAGGAGTTGCTCAAAGTGATGAAGAAGCGGTGCGATTGCATCGCTTGAGCGCGGAGCAAGGTTATGCCCCGGCCCACAATGATCTCGGTTGGATGTATCAGGAAGGCCTAGGAGTTGCTCAAAATTATGAAGAAGCCGCGCGATTGTATCGCTTGAGCGCGGAACAGGGACATCCCATCGCACAATATAATATTGCTGAT
>JAUIBC010000137.1 GCA_030427555.1 Gammaproteobacteria bacterium
TAAAATTAGAGTTCCAGCAGCCTATGTTTATTACACGATCATAAACATCAGTTTAGCAAAAAATTTGGCTAACTAATACCAGTTTCAATATGAAGCCTGATGAGTTCATAGTATTATTTATAGGAGTTTCGTACTTTATATTTAATGTATAAGCTATAATTTTTGAATATTATCAGAGGTACTCGACATAATCACTTTGCAGTTTTGAGTATACATTGAAATTGTATCATTGATTTATTTTATAAGTATCAAGAAAAGTATCTATGGGTTTGTTGGTTACTTGAAGTTACATTAAGCGAAGACGGAGAGCAATTTATATGTAACATATTATGGATACATTTCAAAAGTAGAGTTCATTCCTTCAATAGTTAATGAAGGTGCTTCACCTTGTAATATTTCTTTATCAAAATGCGCTGTGATAGTTTCTGATTGATGAGGAAATAAGGTGATAAAATTATTACTCCAATAAATAGGAGCAATCGACGAATATTGTTGTGTTTTCACAATTAACCGATTAAAAAATGAAATATGATTAGTCCTATTTTCTATCTTGGCGATTAGTTTTTTTTCTGATCCTTGATCATAAAAATTATAATGTACAATGATATTGGTATTTGGTAGGTTGTTAAGATCATGATAATCCGCTTGTTTCAAAATTGTTGTTCCAATACCCAATTGATCTGGCTTGGTTGAAAGCCAATAAATATTGTGATCTATACGTATATTTTTTTTGTTTTTTAGTATTAATTCAATAAAAAATACAGAAGTTGCTATATTTTTGGGGATCGTTATTTTTCCCAGTATTTTAGAAGTTGTTGCTAAAACAGATGTTTTCCAATGTTGTTCGGACAATAGATTAGAATTGCTATCCCATAGATGGGCTGTTACATCAAGATCACTTCTATTGTTTAATGTATTATTACTAATATAGATGTTTTTATTAGCGTAATTATAAATTACATGCAATGGTTTGTTTGCTTCTTTTGCTGAAAAATAAGCACTTCCTGGGATTAAATAATAATCGTATAACTGCCAAAAAAATTTTGGCCAAGCAGCATTTAACATCCAATGAAACACACCGGTTGCTGGCACATCTTTTAAATAAGGATTCCCAGATTGATAAGCTGTAAATGCTTCAAACATGGGACGAACGCTTTCATAGTTCATGAGTTGAGATTTTTTCGCATATTCTTCTATGTTTTTAGGTGCGCCATATCTCACTTTCATAGCATCATCATAACGATCTAAAGTTTGGAACAGTGGGTGATTTCCTTGGTGGTATATCCATACCTTATTATTATTAGGCCAATAATCTTGTGGGTTTACAATCAATCGTTTTAAACTCTCTAAAGGAGGTACCTCTGCTCCGGGACTAGTTTCTGAGTTAAATCCAAATGCTCCTCCTTCTGTATTATTTGCAAACCAATAAACAGGAGGTACGTAAATATAAGGGCCGCGCATTTTAACTCCAGAAGGTTGCTGATTCAAGGATGAAAGTGTTTCTGCTGCAGAGATAACATATGGTACATTAGGATTAAGTTTTTTCGATAGAGCAACTAGCTTACTTTCTAGTTCCGGCAATGGTTTGAGATCACTACCAAACATCCAGACAAAAATGCTGGGGCTATTTCTTAGCCATGTTATCTGATCTTTAAAAGAAGCAATAATTAGCGCTTGATCTTCTAGTGTTGTATAGCAGCCATATTTTTTATCACATTGTTTTGGCTTTCTAAAACCACGTAGCGGCCACTCCCATTGAGCACTCCAGCCTATCATGATCAAAATTCCCAGTTGATCGCAGGTTTCATAAAGAGTTTTATCATTTCCCCAAAAACCTTCTAATCGAATAGCATTGAGATTCATCGCTTTTACATATTTAAGTTGATCTTTAACATGTTGTGGAGTGTCGTTTAACAACATGGAATCAGTCCATGCTGCCCCTCTAATTAAAAGAGGCTTTCCATTTATTTTGAAATATCGATAATAACTATGGTTTTTTTTATTTTTTTCTTGATAAGGTACAACAAAAGACTCAATTTTTCTAATACCAAAATTAAACTTTTTGAGATCAGAAACTCTCTTTCCTTGAGTAATTGTTGCTGTTAATGTGTATAAATATGGTTCTCCCATTTGATTCGGCCACCACAATTTAGGAGCTGAAATGATAAGTTTTTTGTCATCTTTTGGCGTTATCTCAATAATTTTTTCTTCATGTGGAGCTAAATGTATTTTTTTAGAGATCTCCAAAAGATCGTCAATTTTGATTGTAATTATAGCAAATACGGCTTCAGCTTGATGATTAATGGCTGTTAATTGTATTGCAAGCTTCGCTTCAGTGTTATCTGGGGAGTTTAGCTCTGTGCGAATAAAAGGTTTTTTTATTTCAAGACCATTATTTAGTCTTATCTGTACATCTCTATAGATTCCCATATCTCGATCAGGTGGATTAGGATTCCAATCGGTAAATCCGATTCTAAAATCCCCTGGCTTCGGTGGATATACTTTGATGGCCAGAACGTTATCCCCTTTTTGCAAATAGGGTGTAATGTTCAATTGATATTGTTTGAACATACCAGTAATGGTATTTTTGTTTTCAACTAGCTTTCCATTTATCCATATGTCGGCGCTATAATTAATACCATTCAAGTCCAATTGAGCATTTTTTGCTATGGATCCTAAATTAAATGAAGTGCGGTACCACCATGGTACTTCGAATGGTTCTTGAGAAATATTCTGTAATGTCAAGCCGTCTAAGATGTGTTGATAAATGCCATTTTGAACTAATACATTTAGTACGGTACTTGGAATGATCGAATGATACCACGAGCTTGTATCATACCCTGGCATCGAAATATTTTGTGGTTTTTCTGATTCTATGGCTTGTGAAGAAATAACGTGCCAGTGATCATGCAACATGATCGTCTCAGGGATACTGCGAGCGGCTAATAGCAATGGATATAAAAGACCGAATAAAACAATAAAGAAGCATGCAATAAATGATCTTAGATTTATCGTTAACATAACTTTTTGGGTATGGAGTGAATTATACTACTAATATTAGTACACTTTAAGTGCCTGGCCCATACGTGAACCGAAATATAACGACGTCTATGTGCTCGGTGCTTATTACCTCAATTCGACGAATTTTGTAAATAAAAATTAAGATAGCGCTTACTTTTAAGTATACTTGTTTTTGCGAAAAATAAGTCAAAAAAGGAAGCGCTATAAATGGATCTTACATTATTATTTTGTGATGTCGATGATTTTGTGAATCAATATAAGAAAGAATCGATGAATAGACTTGAAAGTACGTTTAAAAAGTACCATCGTAATCCAAAATTATCGGAAAGTGAAATTATGACTGTATGTATACTTTTCCATCAATAAAGTTATAGAAATTTTAAGGCATTTTATTTAGAATATGTAATTAAACAACTAAGTTCTTTTTTCCCCAATTTGGTTTCATATAATAGATTTGTTGAGTTAAAACCTTCAGTAATGACTATATTAGCAGCATATTTAACATCTAAATTTGATAAACCCACAGGAATATCGTTTATCGATTCCACACCTATCCAAGTATGTAAACCTAAAAGAATGTCTCGTAATAAAACATTTAAAAGAGTAGCCAAAAAAGGTAAATCTACTATTGGATGGTTCTTCGGTTTTAAATTGCATTTAATCATAAATGAACAAGGTGGATTATTATCAGTAAAAGTTACAACATCAAATACCGATGATAGAACACCTGTTCCAGATATGATAAAGAATATTGTTGGCAAGTTATTTGGAGATAAGGTTATTTATCAAAAAAACTGTCTGCAAGCCTTCTAGAACAAGGCGTATACTTAATAACTGGAATAAAAAAGAACATGAAAAATAAGCTCATTGATTTAAAAGATAAAATTTTAC
>JAUIBC010000138.1 GCA_030427555.1 Gammaproteobacteria bacterium
GTGCGCGATATTTCAATAAAATATCCATGTACACGATTATAGCCAAATTTCAAACTAGAAAGGCCAGAGCGTTGTTTTTCTTGTTTTTCTAGTTCTAAAAGTTTATCCGTTGCATTTTCGCCTAGGTTACGTAATTCATCTAATTCTTCGTCAAATCCTGGAGCAATTACTCCACCATCACGAATTATATTCGGTGGCTCTGCAACTAACGCGTTACTTAATAATTCACATAAATCAGGAATTAAAATTATGTTATTATAAATATTTGTAACTAAGGAACACTTATTTAATTTTATTGATTCTTTTAATTCTGGCAATATTTCTAAGGTTTTGCGTAATTGTACTAAATCGTTTGGTTTAGCTGATTTAAGTGCAATTCTACTCATTATTCTTTCTAGATCAGCGATTTGTTTTAATAAATTATATAGCTCTTGATTTTTACCAATATTTGTTAATGATGAAATAGCTTCTTGTCTTGAGATAATTTGTTCTATGTTTGCAAGTGGTCTTCCAAGCCATCTTTTTAATAAACGACCTCCCATTGCTGAAGCTGTATTATCGATGCATGCTAACAGTGAATTTTGTTTCTCGCCTTTTAGATTGGTGAATAATTCTAAATGGCGTTGCGTTGCTGCATCTAAATGTAAAAAGTCAGAGCGTTTTTCAATTTTAATTTGGCGAAGGTGGGGGATTGCTTGACGCTGAGTTAGATGTAAGTATGAAAGTAGAGCTCCTGCAGCCGGAAACGCTATTTTGTAATCGGCAAATGAGCTGATGTCGTAAATATTAAATTGCTCTTTTAGTAAGCTATTAGCTTTAGTAATCTCAAATTCCCATGCCGGACGAATTTTTATGCAAGCTTGTGTATTATTACTTAATCCTGATATTTGTTGATTTATGAGAATCTCAGCAGGTTGTAGTCTGTTTATCTCTGCAAGTAATTGTGCGGTATCAATAGCAGATAATATACTAAATCTTCCTGCACTAATATCAGTCCATGCTATACCATAACCTTGTTTGGCTTGATAAATGGATAGTAAAATTACATCTGCTTTGGATTCTAAAAGAGAGTCATCTGTTACTGTTCCAGGAGTTACAATTCTTGTAACTTCACGATCAACCGGTCCTTTGCTAGTTTTTGGATCACCTATTTGCTCACAAATAGCAACAGATTCGCCTTTTTTAATTAAGCGTGCTAGGTAACTATCTACGGCATGATATGGTACTCCGGCCATAGGAATTGGTTTGCCTTTAGCTTGTCCTCTATGAGTTAGTGTTAAATCTAGTAGATTTGCTGCTATTTTAGCATCATCAAAAAATAACTCATAAAAATCTCCCATACGATAAAATAATAACATATCGTTATGCTGTGATTTTATCTTAAGGTATTGTTGCATCATGGGAGTATATGAATCATTCATAATATTTGCACTATTAAAAATTTTGTAAATTTTAACAAAATCATACATTTGGATCTACAATACGCTTCTTGTAATTTTACAGATGGAAATATATCAGCCTGCTTTTGTTCGAAAAATAGACAAACGATACAAATTAAACTATATTTACATTATGGGCAGAATGTTATCAATGAGCTTGACTAACTGACATATTGCCAGGTTGTGACATAGCATGCAAGTCTTGATCCTATACTTGGGACATGACATTTCGAAAGTGTCCTGATTTGTTCTAGAAGCTATATTTGGTAACATCTGTCTTAATTATTGTTAATATGTTAAAAAATAAGTTATAATTTCAAGCAAACAATCTTATATTGCTATTAGAGTGAAGTATTTTAGAGATTATTTTTATATTAAAACAAAGGAAAGTGGTTCTTATTCGAATGTTCCTTCTGGCAGAATTAGTGTTTCACGTTTGATGAGAGGTTTGCCTTATTGGATTAGTCCTTTGGACTCACAAGTACAAGAAAAAAAGTATTTAGTTATATCTGACCCAACTTTAGATAGATGTTCATTTGCGCGTAAAACTCAATTAGCAAATAAAATTGCACAATTAATAAAAGATGGATTCTCAGTATCTATAGCAACATTGCAAGGTATATATGAATTACAATTACCAGAAGAACAAATATTAAAAGACTTTACGCAATATCGCTCAACCTTACAATATAGAGAAGCAGTATTTGATTGGGCTATAAGTAAAGAAAGACGTTTTACTCGTGATAACTTATATATATTAGATGATTATGAAGTTGATAAATTACTAAATCCTAATGCTAAAAATTTACCTAGAAGCATTCCTTTAAATTATTTTTATAGTTTAAACTCCAATGATCGTGCAACTTACATTGAAATTTTAAAAATCTCAAATTCTCCATTTATTGAAATAGTGAAAGACATTGTTTCTCCATTGACCGAAAATTTAGAAAAAAATATCAGTTCATTAATATCTAATTTTCCTAATGCTAAAATAGTTATAAAGAATCGTGTCTTAAGAGATATTGATAGAGTTGACGAATTAAAGGAAAAGTTTACATCTGATATAGAGGAAATTGAAATTGAAATTAAAGATGAGGATGAGTATATTTCTTTTCTAAGATGGTTAAAAGATAATGGTAGTTCAATAAAAAAAGTTTATTTATCTCTTTCTGATATTAAATTTGAATATGATGATACCTCTTTATTTTTACTGGAAGATTTACAAAATGTAGGATATTCTTACATAGAGTTTTTTTCTATGCTTTCTGATTCATTGCAAGAAATTAGCTTTAGGATTGATGAGCAGTCGCATTCTAATACCAAGTTATTTGATTCAAAAAAGTGTTTAAATCGTTTGGAGGTAGCAGGTTTTAGTGGAAATATTGATTTAAAAAAGCTGGGTTCAGTTTTGCAAGCAGCCCCATATTTAAAATATCTATCTTTAAATCTCTCAAAATTAGAAAATCATTGGGAATTAAAGCCAAATAGCCTTCCTCATCTTAAGACTCTAAATTTAACTTATTGTAACGTATCATCTTTAAATTTGATAAATATTTTAAAGGCAGCGCCAAATCTAGAAAAAATTAATTTAAGTTATAGTGATGATTTAATAGACCTTCTACAATTGGAACCAAGAAGCCTTCCTAACCTTAAGATATTAATTTTCAGTCGTTGTAACCTATCATCTTTTAATTTGACGAGCCTTTTAAAGGCAGTACCAAATCTAGAAGAAATTGAGTTAAGTTATTGTTGTGATTTGATAGAATTTTTGCAATTTGAGTCAAGTAGTTTTCCTAATCTTAAGGTATTAAATCTATCTTTTAGCAACGTTTCATGCTCTAGTTTAGATAATATTTTCAAAGCTGCTCCATTTTTGAAAACACTTTATTTAATTCAGTGCAAAAATATATTGAAACCTTTTGATTTAGTTAAAGATAGCTTAAAAGATTTAACAGAAGTTTATTTAAGCAACGCAAATATTTCTACTTATAATTTAATGAGTTTGCTTAATGCCGCACCAAATCTTGATAATAAATCAAAAAGTTTTATTGAAAAGATTATTAAAGATGGAAATAAATCTGGTGAATTTTCTCATGATTCTAAAGCTTATTATGATTATAAACCCAATCTTAACAATACCACCTTTAGATTTAAAGAAATTAATAATGTCAAAAATCAGGGGATGGTTATTGATAAATTGTCTCATTATATTACCTTAATAAATAAAGATTTAGATCTTATTCAACGAATGCAAAATGGTATATGTTTTGCTCTAGCATATTATTCTTCGCAACTGTCTATAAAGGATTGGGATGATTTTCTTGTAATGGCAAGAGACTGGGATGGTAAACTTGTAACTTTATCAGAGAACTTAAAAAAACAGTTTAATATGCTAATAGTGCGTGTTAAAGAACGTCAACTTTTTCAAACCATTCAAAACAAAGC
>JAUIBC010000024.1 GCA_030427555.1 Gammaproteobacteria bacterium
CTGCTTTTTTAATGCCTTCTCCCTTAGGATCTGGGGTAAGATTATCCATTGCAGCTCTAATCAGGCGTGGGTCACGTAGTTTTCTTTTGTAAAGTTTATATGCTCTGTTAATTGCTGGTGCAATATTAGTGTAAGTTTGGTCCTGCAAAGTGACGCTTAGTCCTTTTAAAGCACACCAAGCCGCAATATCTCCGCCCATAACGCCAGCGCCAATTACATGCACGTGTGATATTTTAAAATCATTTTGTTTGGCAAATGATTTAATTCTTTCGCGAATTAAGAATATTCTAGTTAAGTTTTTGGCAGTTTCATTAATATTAATGAGTTTTTTAACCGACTCAGCTTCATCAATATATGCCGACTCTAGATTGTTAAAGGATTTTTCCCATAATTCTATAGCAAAATATGGAGCAGGGTAGTGAGCTTTATTCACTTTTTCACTAACTTTTTTTCGAAAAATATTGGCAATAAGAGGACGCATCCATGTAATATTCGTCATTTTTTGCAATATACTGGCTTTATGCTTTTGTGGTTTATGTTCAATAAAATATAATGCCGCACGATGTAATTGCCTATAGGCAACAGAGTCATCAATAATACCAAGTTGTTTTGCGCGTTTAGCATTTATTGCTTTACCTGTTAAAATTATTTGAGATAGCGCATTAAAACCGCCAATTAATTTGGGTAATCTTACAGTTCCACCCCATCCAGGATGAATGCCAAGTAGAACCTCAGGCAAACCTAGGCTAGTTTTTTTATCATTACTAGCAATGCGATAATCACAAGCCAGCGCAAGCTCAAGCCCACCTCCCATACAAAAGCCGTGAATGCTAGCAACTGTTGGAATTTTTAGGGATTCTAATTTACTAAATATTGTTTGCCCTTTATGTAAAAAATCAAGAATTTGCTTTGGAGTAGTGAAATGGGCAAACTCGGTAACATCTGCTCCGGCAAAGAAACCATTTGTTTTACATGAATGAATAATTAATCCTTTTGCATTTGGATCTTGAGATATAACTTGTAAAATATTATCCAATTCATCTAATACATTACTATTTAATACATTTGTTCCAGAATTTAAGTTATCTGCTCCAAGCCAGTAAATATTTTCATTATCTTTGGTTAGTTTCCAGTTTTTATAGTGATTCATTTGGATTCCTTTTCGATAAATCTTTCAAGGTACATTGCTCCACCTTGCCCGCCACCAATACAAATTGAAGCCATGCCTCGTGTCCACTTATTCCTTTCAAGAATTTTTGCAAGGTGAAGTACTATTCTAGCTCCGCTTGCTCCTACTGGATGGCCAATAGCAATTGCGCCGCCATCAATATTAAGTTTATCAATATCTGGAGAGCCTATAGCACTTTTTAAACCTAATTCTTCTTTACAAAATCTGGTATCATCAAAAGCTTTTATACAGCCTAAAACTTGTGCGGCAAAAGCTTCGTTTATTTCCCAGCAATCTAGATCATTTGGCTTCATATTTTGGCGCTGTAGGATAGATGTGGCTGCATATACAGGACCAAGTCCCATTTCTGCAGGATCTAAAGCACTCCATTCTGTATCAACAATTTTAGCGATCACAGATAAGTTGTATTGTTTAACTGCATCTTCACTAGCAAGTAATAGAAGGCAGGCTCCGTCGGTTATTTGTGAACTATTTCCGGCTGTTACCATGCCATATTTTTTATCAAAAACAGGTCGTAGTTTACTAAGTTTTTCAACAGATGAGTCAGCGCGAAAACCATCATCTTCGCTATATATTTTGCCGTTTTGATCGATAAGTGGAGTTATTTCATTCATTAAATCGTTTGCATAGGCATTAGCAGTTTTAAGATTACTATTATTTGCAAACTCATCCATTTCTGCGCGAGATATATTAAATTTATATGCAAGATTTTCTGCTGTTTGTCCCATATTAATCCCAACTATGGGGTCAGTTAAACCTTTTAGGAGTCCAATTACTGGTATTAAAAAATTTGGTTTCAATCTGCTTAGTAATTTTAATTTAGCTCCGAGAGACTTAGCTGTCGACCAATGGCTAATCCAATCAGCCATTTTTTCATTAAACATAATAGGGGCGTGACTCATAGCTTCTGTTCCGCCTGCAAGTATAAGATTACTTCGGCCACTAGCTATTTGTTGCGCGGCATTATCTATAGCTTGCATACCCGATGCACAATTACGCATAACAGTGAAAGCAGGAACTTTATCTCCGCATCCAATGCGTTCGGTAATAACTCTGGCGATGTTTACTTCATCAGGCCCAGCCATAACACAACCAATTATAACTTCATCTATTGCATTACTAGGAAAAGGTTGGCGCAAAAGCAGTGATTTTCCGGTTGCGACAGCAAGATCTGAGGCGTGAAATGGGCCTACACCACGAGCTTTTAAAAAAGGTGTCCTACTACCATCAACGATATAAACCGCTTTGCCGTTAAGATTTGTTTTATGCTTCATGCATTATCTCCAAGGAGCTGAACTTGATTAAGAGTATGTTTAAAATTTGCATTTTTGAAGATCTTGGGCAAATTACCTTTATTAATTTATAAGAGCTTTATTAAAAATACAAGTAACATTCTTTTTCTTCGAAGATTTGATATGGTTATATAAATTTACATTTGTAAAATATTGACGAGAGCGTAAATCATGTTATACTTTCCGCCTTGAACGTGGAGAGATGGCCGAGTGGTCGAAGGCGCTCCCCTGCTAAGGGAGTATGGGACAAAATCCCATCGAGGGTTCGAATCCCTCTCTCTCCGCCACGTATATTTGCGCCCGTAGCTCAGTTGGATAGAGTATTTGGCTACGAACCAAAAGGTCGGAGGTTCGAATCCTTCCGGGCGCGCCAATTTATACACCTGCACATAACTAATACCGAAGCCAAATAAATACGCCCGCAAGAAATCTAATAAGCCCGGAAGGTTCGAACCGGTAGAGGTTCGACAAAAAACGCAGCGAAGAGCACGAAGTGCGGCGAAGCTAGCGTAGCCCGGATGGAGTAAAACGAAATCCTGGGTGTTCTAAGATCAATTCCCTGGATTACGGCTACGCCTTCATCCAGGCTACGCTAGCTTGGAACAATTTTATTTTCTTTTTCTGCCAATCTTGAAGTATGCGGCACGTGCACCATTAGTATTGGTGCACGGGAACGTATTAGTTCAGTGTTTTTTGTCCGGTACGAAGAAAAAATAAACCAAAAATATTATTTTAAGGTCTATAATTCATTTATAAATATTTTTTAATTACCAATATGCCAACAAATATTATTAGTCAAATTTTAAATTACAGACATATGTTGACAGCGAATGGCTCAATCGATGATTCAGATGTCAATGCGATAATTACTGCGTCCTTTATTTATCTTAATTTAACAGGCATTAAACAAAACCCCCATTATTTTCCCGATGTAGAAACTCGAATGATTATTGATACAATGGGGTCTTTGTCTCCTGATAATGCCTTATTAGCTTATTTGGTTTCTCTACTAATTGAACTTATTGATAATATTAAACAAAAAGATATGTCCTTAAAGCAAGATGAACTACAAAAAATAACTAAAATCTTATGCAACTTACCTAGCAATGCATTTGAATTAATTGATAAAACTCAAAATAGCCCAGCATTAACTCAATTGTTAGCATTAGGGGTTTCTGTCGATAAAATAATCCCTAAACAGCAACTCAATTTGGAGGAATTGGATTTTATTATTGATGCGAAAGTCAGTGAACTAATTGATCAAGCTCCTAAATGGAGAGATACCGAATATTTAAAAGAAAGCGCAAAAAATATCAAGGAAGTCACTCACAAACTCATGTCTGGCAATGCTGAAATTGATAAAGAAGACCTGGAAAAAATTTTTCATCCGTATACATATGGTATTATTTCTACAGAAATTCTAAAAGATCTCACTCAACTTATAGCAACACGCTGCCAAAATAAAGAGTTATTTATTACTAACTATCTTTCTGAGTATAAAGATTTATACGATGCCGCATTTCCAAAATCTTCCCTGAAGAATTTCCTGTTATATCGAATGAGTGATATACTGGCAGAACTTGGTGAGTTGGTT
The DNA here is from genome assembly GCA_030427555.1 of Gammaproteobacteria bacterium. Taxonomy (GTDB): domain Bacteria; phylum Pseudomonadota; class Gammaproteobacteria; order Legionellales; family Legionellaceae; genus 2-12-FULL-35-11. The sequence goes on from JAUIBC010000024.1 coordinate 4,076, forward strand.
AGTAAAGATAAATTTCTTCATTTGGTTGAATCATTCGAATTAGAAAATCCATGGTCTATGGAAAATGACGCGGCTTATGCAGATTATTTTGTCACTTACTGCCTTATTCAAGGTAAAGAAATTCATGATAGTTATGATAATCAACAAGCTCTAATAGAAAAAATAGCAACTCCAGAAAAATTACTCAAAGTTTTAAAACTCTGTAAATCGAGTGAAATATTACTTAGTTCAAATCCAAAATTACATGATATACCTGCCACATTGCAGCAATTTTTGGAAGAAAAAAACCTGATGGCACCTTTTGAGCACTTTCTTACATATATTACGCGTATTAACAATAAAGCAGGATCCCATCAACAACGAAATATTAGCTTGTTTTTTATTAAATATGAATTACAAATAATCCAACTTATTGAGCTAATGGGAGAATTTGCTTTGAATAATATGCAACTACTCGTTGCTAATACTATTTTACCACTAGAAAAAATGTTGGAAATATGTCCTATTTTAGACAAATCGCTAATCGAACCATTGCATGAATATTGCGATAGCCAAGTAAAAACAACCACAACATTTGAAACTTTTAAACTATGTCTTATTGCAATTGGAGCAATAACAAAAATTAAAGAGGAAGATTGGTCAGATAGAAGTTCATTAGGTGAGTTAATAATGGGCATGGGAAATAACAAATTTACTCAAGCTTTTTTAACTACAATGATCAAATATATTCTTGCAAAAATCCTACCTAGCATACAACTAGAATTGAGTGAAGCAACCATTGAGACTCTCCTTAAGCGCTTCCCTGCTGAAAAATTAGTGAATTTAGTCGCAGCAAGCCAAAAGATGGAGCATGATCCATATAAAGAAATTTATTTAGAACTTTTAAAAATAGATTTTTTTGGTGGGCAACCTGATACATTTTTGCATGATACCAAGCAAAATTCGAAACTTGGTCAAGATATAGCTCGTCATAACCAAAAAATTCAAGCTAGATTAATGGCACATGGCATAGATCCTGTTAAGGCATTGCATTACTCAAAAACGTACGATTTTATTTTATTACCTTCTAGCGTCTCTGTTGAGCAACTCAGTATTGATAATTCTTACTTAGTGTTATGGCGCTATCTTAACCTTCTAGATGATGAAATAAAAAAAATTGATATATCACAACTGAATAATAAAACCGAAAAGAAAATTACAAAAATTAAAGATAATATTGGACAAGTAGCAAGTAAAATAAATAAACAGCTGAATCGAGGAATCGGAGAAACAATTGCTGCTAAGAATGTGTTGGCTGATCAAAATATTCTAAACTCTATTATCGGGAGAAATATAGTTGCAAATTGTAATGAATTAGAGCAAAATCAGCTAAAATTGCCTAATTCATTTTTTGAGTTTTCAAGACACGTTAATGATCAATTCAATTTACTGACTAAACCCACTTCTATAGAATCTCATCTTACAGATACAAATATTAAACCTCTTCACATTGAGATATCTCAATGGTCAAAAGACCAGATAGATACTTTTTTCTTAGGTGATGAAGTAGGATGTTGTTTAGCAACAAATGGCTATCAATTTCAAGCAATTGTGCAACGACGGATGGATGATGCGATGTTATTTCATGTGGCAAAAGATAAAAACACTAATAAGCCAATCGCATTAATTTGGTTATATTTAGCCGAAACCACGGATAATCAGATTGTACTGATGGCAAACTTTTTTGAAGTAAAAACTAAATTCGGCCAAGATGAGTATAAACGAAAAGCATTATTAAATGCATTACTTCAATTTACTAATCAATATTTAGTTGATAATCCTGGTATTAGTGGTTTTTACATGAATAAACTCAAGTATGGTTGGAATATACATGATTTAGATGCTTATGCAGTAAAACCTCTATCACTAAGAGATAAATTAGGAGGACCTTTTATACCAGGAGGAATACCAGAAGAAGTCGATTTAAACGATCCAGAAATTCACGCCAAAGTTAACTTAATAACAAAACAAAAATATTATTTAGTTTCGTTAAACGAATCAGAATTTCGTCAATTTTCACCAGCTATTTTGCAAGATATGATGCAAGAAAATGTTGTTCCAATTTCAGAGCTACTTTATAAAACAATTTTTGAACTCACAAAATCGAAAGTTATTTTTGAGGATTTGCTTAAACAAGTTATTCAAAAACATGGTATTGAATTAGAACCATTTTACAATAAACCACTTCATACTAATAATAAATTTCTAGATACAGTGAACGAACTATATGAAAAAGCTAACCTTTCTCATGAAACAGGCGGAAATATAAACTCATCTATTGAATTACCGAAACACAAGCATACATTCTTTAAGCAATCAAATGGCGATAAAGCAGATAAAGCGCCACAGGATAAGAAGTTAGGTGATAGCCCAAAAACATAGCAGATAATTGTGTTTTGGCTTCATGAATGTTTACTTGTTTCATAATTTAATCTTAATATTAAACTTAGTTAAACTAGATTAGTTTAGTTTATAACCTCAACTCGATGAAAATGTTTATAAATTAACATTGAGCTAATAATTTATCATTAATTCCTGTAATTCTCGGTTTTTTTGGTTGTAAAGCATATGCTATTAATCCAGACAGTAAATTTACTATAAAATTATGTACACTTCGATGTCTTGAATGCTCAATTTGAGAGATATTTTTCAACTGATCATTGACGGTTTCTATAATTGACCTTTTTCTAAGTAGAATTTTATCTTTTAAATCAATCAGCTTATTTTTCATATTCTTTTTTATTCCAGTTATTAAGTATACGCCTTACTCTAGAAGGCTTGCTGACAATTTTTTTGATAGATAACCTTTATCCCCAAATAACTTACCAACAATGTTCTTTATCATCTCAGGAACAGGTGTTCTATCATCAGTATTTGCTGTTGTAACTTTTACTGATAATAATCCACCTTGTTCATTTATTATTAAATGTAATTTGAAACCAAAAAACCATCCAATAGTAGATTTACCTTTTTTAGCTATGCCCTTAAATGTTTTATTACGAGACATTCTTTTAGGTTTACATACTTGAATAGGCGTGGAATCGATAAACGATATTCCTGTTGGTTTATCAAATTTAGACGTTAAATATGCTGCTAACATAGCCATTACTGAAGGTTTTAACTCAACAAATCTATTATATGAAACCAAGTTGGGGAAAAATGAGCTTAGTTGTCTAATTACATATTCCAAATAAAATGCTTTAAAATTCCTGTAACTTGATTGATGGAAAAGTATGCATATAGTCATAATTTCACTTTCCGACAATTTGGGATTGCGATGATACTTTTTAAACCTATTTTCAAGTCTATTCATCGATTCTTTTTTTTATTGATTCACAAAATCATCGACATCACAAAATAATAATGTAAGATCCATTTATAGCGCTTCCTTTTTTGACTTATTTTTCACAAAAACAAGTATACATAAATGTAAGCGCTATCTTAATTTTTATTTACAAAATTCGTCGAGCTGAGGTTTACAAGGTATCCATTACTTACAAGACGATTTAAAGCTCGACTTATTTCACGGGGATCAGCAATATTTGCAATATCTGAACGCAGAATTACATCGCCAGATAGCTTTTTAACACGCTCTAGCACTTTAAATGTAATACTCTTTTCATAAACTACTTTCATGATAACCTCATGCCAACAATGGACATATAAATTATAGCATTTTACTGAGGGAATTCCAATTTATGGCAGGTGCGGGGATACTAATCGGCAAGGAATAATTGTTTCAAGCCCCCTATGAGGGGGCGCTGTGCGGGGAGCTTAAAACAAAATGGCGTGATGTGAATTTGATATCTACCCAAGGCCAGGGGTTAAAGTATTTATTTGCCTGGGCGGCTAGTGGTAGTTGCTTCTGCTGATTGAACAAACTCATCAATACGTGCTTTTAAGGCTGTATCTGCACGAAGTGCACTAGGCAAATATGCAGCTCTTGTAGTTGGGTGAGTACCATGCTCAGCGAGCCACTTGGTAATCCAGTCACGCTCAAATCTTGCACCTGTTAGATCATCTAATATATAAACAGGATCTGTCATGATCGATAAACTCAAAGAGCAACAATATTCAGGTGGAATTTCGACATCTTTATCCGCTAATTTTTCTGCATTAAGACCTGAGCTTGGCATTGAACGAGGTGCAGCTTGTTGCTGAGAGGCACCAATAAATTGAGCAATTTCTGCTGTTGATAGGGCCCTTGCCCCCGCAGCCCTTGGAAGAACAGTCTGAATGGGTGCCATTCGCTGTGCGTCAGATAAGGCATTAAATAATTGTATTAACATCTGAGGATTTGAACTCAGTTGATTGAATAACATTTGCTGAAATAACCGCTCATCTGTTCTTCTTTCGTTAATGATAAAATTCAAAAAATGATTAGATGGCTGTGGCTGTATTAAAAATTGATCGAGTAATCGACGGTCTTGATGTTGATTAAGAAACCTCAGCATATCTGTTGTATTCATACCTAAACCTCTAATTATGAGTTAATGGATAGATCGTAACACATGATCAATTATTGGTCAATATTTTGCTCTAACAGAATTGACTATATGAGGACTTATTAGATCGCATCATCACGATTCAAATAAAAAATTCTGTTATTTGAGTTAACTCTTTTTTCCACTGGGACAATTGTCGCAAAGTATTTTTCATCTCAGCACCATAGGCTCCATGTTTGTAACTGTTTTTCTTACTATTCGCTTTACCCTCGGGTGTTATTGCGCCTGTTGACAGTTCCCACGGCGCCCATTTTCTGATTAATTCCGACTGTCTCTTTCGCTCCTCTAAGGTCCAACGTCTCATGATTAACCTCGCTTAATAGTTCGTTTGCAACTTTTTTAATTTTTTTCGAGTTAGATTTTACTTCATTGTTTACCTGTTGAGTAATTGCATTATTTTGTTGCTTTATAAAAGTGGTGCGACGAGGATGTTTTAGTTCTGCTAATACAGCCAATGTCTTTCTACATTGTGCTTGAGCGCGAAAAGCGATGGTTGTAAAAAGTTCAATTTGATTTACCATATTAACGTCTACCAATTTACCCAAAGCATCGTAAAAAATATAATCAAGTGTTTTTGCCTGTGTTATTAACATCTGTTCAAGTTCGTCGGTATTATTATTTGTGATTTTCTTAGCACTTTTGATGAGCTCATCCATTACAGTAGGGGTATCAAGTATTTGTCCACGACCATGCAAGCTGCTAATTGTCATAGCTGCATTTGCAAAACAATTACTATATAGGCGAGCATTACATATCTTTTTATCTTCTACGGCTTTGTTTCTTTTCTTTCTTCTAAAAAAGTTGTGCGGTTATAAGCTCTTCCATTAGGATCTCGTACTGCGTGGCCTAGTTGCTGCTCAATAATATCTGCACGAAAACCCAGCACCTCATCCAATAAAGTACGCGCTGTCGCCCTAAATCCGTGACCTGTCGCTTCATCTTTACTAATTCCCATGCGACGCAATGCGGCAAGTACTGCGTTATCGCTCATGGGTCTCAAAGAGCTACGAGCGGAAGGGAATACAAAAACACCTCGACCTGTAAGAGGATGGAGTTCCTTTAGGATATCTAACGCTTGGGAAGACAATGGAACAATAATAGGCGTCTCTGTTTTACTCGTAATAAAAGTCCATTCAGCTGTATCGAGGTAAATATCTGACCATTTAGCATGTCTTAATTCACCTGGTCTGACAAAAAGCAAAGGAGCCAACCGAAGTGCGCATTTAACGACCAGCGATCCTTGATATACGTTGAACATCTTAAGTAGTTCCCCAAAACGTTTAGGATCAGTCTGAGTAGGAAAGTGTTTTGTTTTGGTAGGAGGAAGGGCATCTTTAATGTCTTGAGAAGGATCACGTTCTGCTTTACCTGATCCAATCGCATAACGAAAAACTTTACCGCAGTTATTAAGTGCACGATGAGCTGTATCTAAAGAACCCCGTGCTTCTATACGACGAATAACAGAAAGCAGTAATGGGGGTGTAATATCTGCAATGGGCTTATCCCCTAACCATGGAAATATATCACGTTGAAAACGTTGTATGATTTTATCAGCATGGCTATCAACCCAATTTGATTTGTGTTTTACAAACCACTCGCGGGCAATCACTTCAAAACTATTAGCCGCACGCTCGATCACCATTTGTTTCATTACTTGCCGACGCGCACTGGGGTCAATACCGTCAGCTACATGCTTCCTAGCTTCATCTCTCTTTTCTCGAGCCTGCTGCAATGAAACTTCAGGATAAGTTCCAAGGGAAATACGTTTTTCTTTATTACCTGAGCTCGACGAATTTTGTAAATAAAAATTCGTCGAGCTGAGGTTTGAAAGCAACAAAGAAAAAGAACCTAGCGATATAGAGCTGGATAATCTAAAAATGCGCACATCGCCGTTCAGGCATGTTTTAAAATAAAACTATAGCTGATGCTTTAAATCAATCACCATTTACTGGATTAACAGCATCAGTATATGTTGTTACTACGCTACTTTGTATATATTGCTTGACATAATAGATACAAAGCGTGTACGTTTGTATCTATACATTCAAAGGATAGATACAAACTTATGAAACGAATTGAAATTGGCGTAGTTAGAAATCAACCTCAAGGGTTTAAAGCTTTTATACCCAATCCATTTCCCCCAGAACATGGTTTAGATTTCTCCCCAAGAGCGTTAGTTAAAAACGAGAAGGCCACTCGACTTATAGGAAAGCTTGATGGTGTTACTAAGCAATTGCCGGATGTGGATTTTTTTCTATTGATGTACCTGCGTAAAGATGCTGCCTCATCTAGCCAGATTGAAGGCACTGTTGCGACAATGGTTGACGCAATTGAGGCGGAGATGGGAACCGCAAATTCTAATATTCCCGCAGATGTGGATGATATTTTACACTACATTCAAGCGGTAAATTATGGAATGAGTCGAGTATTAGTAGACAAATTTCCTATTTCCCTGCGCTTTATAAGAGAATTGCATGAAAAATTAATGCTTCAAGCCCGTGCAACGCATTTTAGTGATCCTGGAGAATTTAGAACTAGTCAAAACTGGATTGGAGGTACGCGCCCTGATAATGCTAGATTTGTACCCCCTCCTGTAGAAGAAATGCATAAGGCATTAAATGACCTTGAGGCGTTTTTACATGCAGAAAATCTTATTCCAACAATCATAAAAGCGGGATTAATTCATGCTCAATTTGAAACAATACACCCTTTCTTAGATGGTAATGGTCGGACTGGACGGATGTTAATTACTTTTTATTTGTGGAAAGAGGATTTTTTAGAATATCCAGTTTTGTTTCTATCTTCTTATTTTAGAAAGCATCAAGAGATTTATTATGAAAAACTTTCAGATTATCATCATGGCGATGTAAATAGTTGGTTAGATTTCTTTTTGGATGGTGTTATTGAAATAGCTCAAGAAGCAATTGAGATTGTTGATAAAATTACTAAGAGACGTGAAGCTGATATGCAGAAAATACAAATGTTAGGTAAACGCGCAGCTGAAAGTGCTGTTCCTGCGTTACAAGAACTATATAAACAACCCGTTGTAAATAATGCCCTTATGCAGAAGTGGACAGGATTTACACGGGCAGGGGCGCAAACCGTTATTAACCGTTTTATCGAGATAGGAATTCTTTTGCCTAAAGATAAAGATAAGAAATATGGGCAGTCTTATATATATAAAGAATATGTCGATATTTTTATTGATAAATAATATTGTTTCGTAAAAATACCTTTAAGATTGGCTTTTTGGGGGTGCATTTGGGGGTATGTTTTTACTATATTAAAAAATAATTATTTAAACACAACAAGTTACAGTATTAATTAAATAGCCGCCGCCTCCACCAATTATACTTCCAAGACAATCCAACAACATATACAATCACTTATAAATACTGGAATGATTATGAATTGTTCTTAAATAACTCTTAACCGGGGTTCGGTTAATCAGGGCGTAGATTAAGGGGTATCAAGTGCTTTTGTCCAAGACAACTCAAAAGTGATTGAAAATAGCGCAAATGTTATGTATAATATCACTTATGCTTTAATCCCTTCATTTCTTGTATCATTATGATGAGTTATTATATGAAAACGAAAATTTTGGCGCTGCAAGAATTACACAATAAATTTGAAAATTCTTTTTTAATAAGATTATTATTTCCTAGCCTTAAAAATACGCTAAAAACCTTAAATAGCTTTAATACAATATATAATGAAGATAGATTACAAGCACTTGAATTATTATCTTTTCAGCAAGCAAATACGACTTTATTTAATTTTTATGTGCGTATGATCAATTTTTTCTCAGGCTCACCAAGCATTACTTTTTTTTCTGACCCTCGCGTACAAGCTTGGCAAGCCCTACAAAACCATGACTTATTAGATAAAGAAGATGCCTCAAAAAACTTTAATGTTATAAGTCAGTCTTCAAATATCGAGTCCGATTTGTCTACATTAATCATTTTGCAGAATAATAATCTATTAAACGACCAAAATAGAAATGGAATAATTGAATGCAAAAACAGGGAGATTTTGTCTTGTATTCAAACCTTAAATATTAATAATTTACTTAAAAATAGAGAGGCACAAAAATACTTGGATGCCTTATACAAGCATCATTTGCCATCTGCATACACAACAGCTCTAATCAGATTTGAAGAAAAAGGGTTGCTATCAGGCAACCAATCGCAAGATATTTTTAATGCAATAACAGCGCGTAATATATCTATTACTGCAATTACTAACACAATAATTATTTTGCATGACAATGAATTGCTAAATAATAAGAATTTATCAGAAATAGTTAAAGGTGACACGCATTTTTCTGCCCCCATAGAATGGATAAACAATGCAGGATTACTAAAACATAAGAATGCACAGGCATATCTTGATGCTATATATGCGCATTCACAACCGAATTTGCTTGCCTCAGCTTTGGTTGCTCTGCAAAAAAAGAACATGCTTGATGGCAATGCTGAACAAGAAATTTTTACCGCTATTAAATCTCACCAGCATCCTGAGAGCTTAGCTAACGCCTTAGTTATGTTACATGAAAATAATGCTCTAAACGAAGAAAATCGCGCTGCAGTAAGTGCGGAATTAAATTTGTTTGAGTCTTTGCCGAGTGATGAGCATGATATAGCTGATTTAGAAATTCTAGATGCGCGTAAAAGATTATCTGGAAAAGCTATCACTGACATAGCTTCTGCTTTAATAATACTGAAGGATGCTGGTCTATCAACTAAAGAAAACCGTGAAGAGGTGTTATCTAGCAAACCGCCTAAGATGCTGTATTCACATACCGCTGATAATTTAGTCATTCTTAACAAAGCCAAGTTATTGGAAGGCAAATTCGGAAAAAATAATTTATTGCTCGCCAAGACAACTCCCAAACCAATGCTAACCAAGTTAGAAGATAACCATTTATTAACTGATGGTAAAGCGCAAGAAAACTTCACAAATTTAAATAACAATCTTAATATTATTTGGACGCTTGAAATAATTAGTCGTTTCCCAAATAACATTAATCAAGAGCAATGGGACTACATAATTGCGCTATGTGACCAGCATCGAGAAAATATTGAAGACGCAATTAATAGTGTTATTGAATATTTAGAAAATACCTTCCCTAAAGAGAATGCCCTGAGAAGATAGTTATATTAACGCTAGAAAAATTAAAATTATTTAAGCTGCTTTTTGCGTAAATCATAAACTTATTTAACTGGAATGCGTCTAAAATTTAACAACAGCTATGCGAATTAAGTAAAAGTAAACTATACATTTTACATTTAATCATTCTATAATTAAACTTATTATATGCACTTATAAACCTGAGTTCGATGAAAAGTTATGTCATTCCCGCCTTCGCGGGAATGACAAACAAACAAAGTGTCTTAAAATATATCAAGTAAAGCTTGGTAATTATATATTAAATTTTCATCGAACTCAGGTTTTATAGTTAGTCCATTCTCAACCCAGCAACTTTTTCTAGATTTTCAGTTGTCATTTCCTTTTTAAACGTTCCAAAAATTTTCATCGACTCAGTTTGGCGTTTTTGAAACCAACTATTTACATATGATTCTACTCCTTCGCTATCGTACAATCGGAAAGGGGAAGTTATGATAAGCATACAATAACCTGCTAATTGCTGAAGAAAATTAATTAATGTATTAATAATTGGATTTCCTCGATGCTCAGCAAAAATACTATTGTTATTCTCTGTGTAAACTTCTGTTATTGTTGCTTCAGCTTGTCTTAAACCTTCTTTTATGGAGTTTGTTTGGATAATTATTTCTCTAGCTCTATCAGCCGCTTCTATAACCTCTTGGGCAACAATTTTAACATTATTATATTTAGAATCTTTTTCTGCTTTTTTTATGAGTCTATCTAGTTTGGTTTGTGCTGGCGCAACTAACGAATCAATTTGATCTAATATAACGCATTTAGGTATAAGGTTATCAATAATATATCCAAGACTTACAGGCACATTATTTATTGCCAATGTAGTCTTATCATAAAAGCAGAATCCTGAAAATTTATCAGAACTAAATCCTGTAGAATAATGGTATTCATATGTAGTATCCAAAATAGATTTAAATTCATCTTGCCTTTGATCTTTATTTTCTTCTTGTAATTTACTTTGTATTTCTTGAATTTTTGTTATAATTTTAGACACTTCTTGCAAAAGAGCACGACGTTTTTTTGCTCTTCGGTAGCATCTATCTTAGATAAGCGGCCAAAAATACCAATACTATGATCTTTAACTTTTACTCTATTGGATGGTTCATCACATAATTTATCGTCAAGAAATGATCTAAAAAAGGTCTCAGGTATGGAATCTGATATATCCTTAAGTTTTTTAAAGCATGTAGTAAGTTCTTGGTCGTTAGTTAAAGATAATGGCATAGTTATACTCATAATAATATATTAATTTACGACATATTAATATATTCTTCACCTCAATGCAATATAAAATAACATCTTGTTTAAAATTATCCAGGATACATTGATAAGGGTATATTTGAATGTAAAGCGACCAGGTGACGCATTTTATTATGTTTATACCAAATAAACTGATTTACCCGAATCATGGGTTTTGTTGACGAAAAGGACTGTTTTTTAGATAGGTAGGTTTATTCTGTATAGGAAATAAAGCTGGAGTACATTACCATGTCATATTTTCCGCTCTAAAGGACAATACTGAGCAAATGACCTTTGTTTGTATAATCTAAAATGAAGGTTTTTTACAGCAAGCTGTATTTTTACATAAAAATCTTTGCTTGCCTTAAGAACTGGAACCATATTTTACAACATTTAAATATCTGGCAATAAACTTCTATTTGCGCCATCTCAATTCCTTTTGTTGTAGGAAATAACGCGGATCTAATCAAGTACTAATGTAAAGTCAACATAAGCTCCGTTTAAATTAAAAGGACTATTTTCTTTAACAATAGAAACTATAGCCATAGTCCCAGTTGAAAACTCTGGCGTAGCCTGAGTTGTACCAGGCTGAACTAATGTATTAGGCCTTATGGTTGTTATTGCATTAAGATAAGACAATAAGCGATAACCACCTTCTATAGTGATGTTTGCTCGTTTTTTAGCTTTATAATGATAATAAACTCCAAGCTTTCCATCAAAACCAGGTACAACTTGGGTTTGATTAGGAGTAGTTATTTGTTGATGGGAAGTACCGATACCTAATGTAGTCAGGCGCGCTGAAGTTGAAGTAAATAGTTCCTTAGTATTTGTTGTACCTGCTGTCAAGGATCCTATAGCTTTCCCTATCAGGCCAATACCGTATATAAGATCATACTCTACGCTCAGACCTAAATCAGGCCCTGCTCCAACATATTTAGATTTACTTAATAATTGAAATGAGTACGATGGGTCTGCTGGTAGAGCGTAACTATAAGGGGTAGCTTCCGCACCAGCATAATCGCTAAATATTGTGGTAAGAGTTTGGCCTACGCGTAATACATCTATACCTCCAGATATTTTTGTACGTAATCGTGAACCATAATTAAAATTTTTACTGAAATTCATTTCAATATTATCGAAATTAAATTTAACTTTAGCATCTGCTCGTTTTATACCAAAAACAGGTGGGCTCATTTCAAATGGCGGTGCTACAAACTCTAATGTAGTTAAATCAGTATTCTGGGTGGCTTGCTTAAAGCCTTTAGATGTCGTACTCAAATGCATCCAATCTAATAATGCACCATAAGTGCTATCTGGAAATGCGTAGTAAAATCCGACATCAAACATTGGTGCATTATTAGGGTCTAATTTTTGAGCATGCCAATTTTGATAATATGGTTGAAGACCTGAAACCCAATAAGCATAATCGAGATTGTTACTATTTGGTTGCAAATACAATAAGCTAACGTGAATATTTGAATGATTAGCGTTCTCAATATCTTTTTTTTCAGAAGCCACGACTAACTGGCTATTGGAGTAACACAATATACAACCCAGAGCCATATTTATTATTTTTCTATACATACTGAATAGCCTCAAGTACTCCGCCATAATTCATTAAAAATTGACAAGATAAAATTGATAAAATAATGCGATCCATTCAAGCAAAATTTGTTTTGCAAATAATTACATTAAAAAATAATCACACGAAATTGTAGAATAAGAGGTTATCCATCGTCAACACTTAAATTAACGGTAAAAAGCTTGATAAATCCTGGCAAGAAGCATAAACTAGCTGCGAAAAATTGTTTTAAGACGGACTGCTGTAGTGGCCAAATGGTAGTTGTTAATCACGTAAGTTCGCGATTGAAAGCACCGGACTCACCAGCTACTATTGTACTAAAGCTTTATGTGCTTAGGATATTAAAAATAAAGCGTATAGGGAGTATACATGCAAAAAATATTGGCGTCTCTGTGTACATTATTATCTGGAGCGGTATTTTCTGGCACTATGGGATCTTTACCATCATGGCAAAAATTTGCCACGATAAGCCTTGGGCCTTCTTATACTAGGCCTGGTCTAACACAAGTAATTGACTTACAACCAGACATTCAAAAAGCTTACATTACCAATGATAATACCGATGTGTTATTTACCGGCGAAATTTATTTGGGCGGCCAAAAATCTATCAATGATCTTTTAATTGGACAGCTAGGCCTGGTTTTTTCTGTTAGTACTCCTGCTAAGTTAGGTGGAGTGATTGAAGAAGATGCTAATAATGGTTTAAATAACTTCACGTATAAATATAGCATTCAGCATGAACATGTTACTATAAAAGGAAGATTATTATCAAATACGGATTTATTTTTAACTCCTTATCTTAGTGGTGGTCTTGGAATCGGTTTTAACCGCTCATATGGTTACGATAGTGTCCCTATTATCTCACAAGAAATAGCAGCACCTCCCTTTTCTGCTAATACAGAAGTGGCATTTACCTATACTATAGGTGCTGGATTGCAACGAGCTATTAATGCAAACTGGCAAGCTGGTGTTGGTTATGAGTTTGCAAATTGGGGACGAAGTTCACTTGGAAGAATGTCTGGACAAACTATCAATAGTGGTATTGCATTAAATCATCTTTATACCCACGAATTGCAGTTTAGCGTCACTTATATTAATGGAGTATAGTAATTTGAAAAATCATAATTTAATGAAAACTAGCATTTTAATAATCATGTTTGTTTTCTCAGTAACTTTATCCTATGCAACTACTACAAAATTTATCATAGTACCCACCACACCAACAAATGTCAGTGTGCCGCAAAACCACACTGTTATTGTGCAATATAAAATTACCAATAATACTGCACGCACTCGTACTTTGACTGTATTGCCTATTTCGGTTCCTGGAGTAACGGTTCTTAATGATACATTGTCATGTGGGAATCCATTTACATTGGCTCCTCAGGGCTCATGTTTTCAAACATTTGTTTTGAATGGCAGCCAAATACCAAGCTCATTTCAGGCTAATATTAAGGTTTGTAAAACCATAGGTAATGGCAATAATCAGCCAGATAATCTTCTATGCTCACAAACACTCGCCTCCGATATATTAACAGCTAATGTTACCCCTGAGGTGACTAATATCGGTCAGGCTGTTTATGTGGCTAATCAAGCAGGAAATAGTATTTCATTATGTTACACAAATGCGACAACCGGTTTCTTGGAAAACTGTAATATTACTGCCGCTAATGGCACTATAGCAACGCCTGAGTCAGTGGCAACTAATCCTGCTGGAACATTTCTATATATTGCAAATACTAGTGGAAGTGGTGGTGTTTCGTATTGCCAAATAAACAGCACAACAGGGGCGTTGACTGAGTGTCAAGCGACTGGTAATGGTTTTCCAACAGTTACCGGTGGAATTGTAATAGCTCCTGATAACGCGCATGCATATGTATCAGTCTTCACTTATAATAGTGTATCAGTTTGTGATGTAAATAGTACTACTGGTGCCTTGTCTGGTTGTACTGCGACAGGAAATTCCTTTGATACACCTTCTGGTATAGCAATAAATGCTGCTGGAACATTCGTATATGTTACTAATCGTCATAATAATAGTGTTACCCCATGTTCCGTTGGTGGCGGAGGTGCGTTGACCTGCGGCACCCCTGTAATTGGATTCAATGAGCCTGAAGGAATAACTTTACTTGGTAGCCATGCATATATTACCAATGCTGGCAATGGTACTGTCTCTCTTTGTGATGTAAGTGGTTTGACCATAGATAATTGTGCAATTACCGAAGGAACATTTGCTGGACTTGGCAATATTGGCTTTAATTCTGCTGGCACGTTAGGTTATCTTCCAAGTTCCTTAGTAACGGTAGCAGTATGCGATGTGAACGCTATCACCGGTGCTTTGTCTAATTGCACAAACGCTCCTGGCGGAACAGGGTTTCAATCACCTTCCGGTATAGTTTTACAAACGCTACCTTGATGCTATATAAGGAATTTCACAAAAAAATGTTACTTTGAATTTGCTTTGTTGCATCAAACATGACCAAAAACCTGTCATGTACAGAGAAAAGCTCTTTCAAGCCGTTTATTGCCATGTTTATAATTTGCTTCTTAATACTGAGCAAATGACCTTTGTTTGTATAATCTAAAATGAAGGTTTTTTACAGCAAGCTGTATTTTTACATAAAAATCTTTGCTTGCCTTCAGAACTGGAACCATATTTTACAACATCTTTTCATTACATATCTGGCAATAAACTTCTATTTGCGCCATCTCAATTCCTTTTGTTGGATGAATTTAAAATGGCAAAATAATATCACATCAACAGATTTGAGGTATTGCCAATTTTCAACTAATGTAATTTAACCTCCTTCCAAACTATTAATTTTTTCTAAGCATAATTTCTTACCAATATTTTCAAGTTTTTTAACATGCTCAATTAATTGGATTAATTCTTCTTTAGTTATACGATAGCTTGGTTTATATCTAGCATCTGTATATGCCTTACATAAAAGTTTAAATAGCCAACGTTCTTCGTGTGTATGTAAAGGAAATGCAGCTGAGAATTGGTAATCTATAGTATTAGTGAGTTTTCTTAAAACCCCTAGATGATGAGTATTGGGTTTATAGCGAGTAAATACTAGCAATATGCCGGTATATAGACGTTCTGCAACTTGATGTAGCAAAAAAGCCGCTTTATTTAATTCCCCTTCTTGCAAGCAAAAGTTAACGATTTTTTTGAATCCATGTGCCTCATTAAAGTAATAATCAAAATCTCCCTGAGCTAATTTTTTACGCTCAGCTGGT
>JAUIBC010000025.1 GCA_030427555.1 Gammaproteobacteria bacterium
AATTTTATTATTTATTTTAGTTGCGGCGATAGGAACCGGTATCGGATTATTATGTCATATGCCAATAACTTTAACTATAATTCCAAGTATCGCATACATTTTCTTCGCTTTTTTCTTTAACAATCATTATAAAATCACTCAAAAACAAACTAAAAGCTTATGCGAAGATATCATAGAGCTTGAAAAATCATTAGCTGAAACTATTACCCATTTTAATGAGCTTAGTAATAACTTAAAAAATATTATGATAAGCGCTCATGAATTAAATGCACAAATGTTAACAGATATGCAAAGCTTACAAGAAAATATTAATGTTTTAACTGAACAATTAGCAAAATATAAATTGATAATAAAAGAACTCAATACAGCCAAAGATTCAATTATCAAAACCACAACCCAAGCTCGTAAAAATTTACAAAACGGAGATAAGCAATATCAAGAATGCTGCGCCATGATTTGTCAAAAATCCACACAAATTGACTCTGTTTGTCATGCTATTAATAATAGTCATTATAATTTAGAATTTGATTCAATACAGCTAAAAGAGATAATAGAGAAATACCAACAAGCTTCGGTCAAAATATCCAATGCTACAAGTAATATGGAGGGTCTGTTAAGTTACATAAAAGATAATAAAGAATACCTTAAGATAATGTTTTTAGCAAAATCAAAAGCTAAATCTACATCGCCCGTTGCAGAAAATGATACATATTTCAATATAAGCAACTATGAAGATGAGTTAGAACCAACAATTCAAGATGATAGTAAGAAAATACTCGCTGAGGCAGGAGAGACTAGAGAATATAGCCGTAAAATTTTAGCAAAACTAGAAGCCAATAAATGCATTAAAAACACGGTAAATTCAACGCCATGAAATCTATTTGTTAAAAGCGCTCTTATTTAAAACTCTTCGCGTTCACGATATAATATTGCAATATTCCCTATTAACTGAATAAAATCGGCTTTTAATGAATCACACAATGAAGTAGCAATACTTAAGCGCTCATTCTTATCTACACCGTTAATTTTAACCTTGATTAACTCATGAGCATCTAAAGCGATATCTGTCTCATCTACAACAGCAGATGTTAATCCTTTTGAGCCAATTATGACCACGGGATTTAGATGATGGGCTTGTGCTTTTAGGTTTTGTTTGCCATTTTTAGTCATAAATTTTACCTATAATTGTTTGATGATAAATTATTGCACGTTTTGCTGTTAAAATACAGATGATTCTGCTATCATTGTTTTGGAGCTTTAGCTCGGTCTAAATTTTATAATACTATTCTTACAAATATAATGAAACGCTCTAATAGTAGTAAACGTTGGTTACAAGAACATTTTGCCGATACTTTTGTGAAAAAAGCACAAGCTGAAGGCATGCGTAGTCGCGCCGTATATAAATTGCAAGAAATTGACAATAAGGTTAACCTATTAAAACCTGGAATGACAGTAGTAGATCTTGGATCAGCTCCTGGAGGCTGGTCACAATACACGGCTAACAAACTCAAAAACACTAAATCTAATAAAATTATAGCCTTAGATATACTACCGCAAGAACCAATACCTGGAGTTGAATTTATCCAAGGCGATTTTGCAGAAGATTCTGTTTTAGAAAAATTAATGACAATTATCCCTAAACATAGTGTGGATGTGCTATTATCTGATATGGCGCCTAATATGAGTGGTAATAAAGCTATAGATAACCCTAAAGCTATGTATCTTGCAGAAATAACTTTGGATTTTAGCCAAAAGGTGTTAAAAAATGGGGCTACTCTATTAATGAAAGTATTTCATGGAGCAGGTTTTGACGATCTAATAAAGCAAGTCCGCAAGGATTTTAGCAAAGTGAGTGTGCGTAAACCACAAGCATCTAGAGCGCGCTCAAAAGAAACCTATTTACTAGCGGTAGGTTATAAATTGTAGTAATGTTTATAATTATTCCGCCCAAAAACAGAGGATATTACTTTGAATGACATAGTAAAAAACTTATTTTTATGGCTAATTATCGCGATTGTTTTGGTATCTGTATTTAGCAATTTTGGTCCCAATAATGCTGCTACTAATAAAATCTCATATAGTCAATTTTTAAATGAGGTCTCTCAAGGACAAGTAAGCTCTGTAAACATAGAAGATGATAAAATAATTCGTGGCATTACTAAAAATAATCACCGATTTATTACCTACATTCCCGTTCATGATAATGCTCTACTTGGCCAACTATTAAAATATAATGTAAATGTTAATGGTCAGGAAAAACAACAAGAAAGCTTTTTATTGCATATATTCATAAATTGGTTCCCAATGTTACTTCTTATTGGGGTATGGGTATTTTTTATGCGTCAAATGCAAGGCGGAGGCGGACGAGGTGCAATGTCTTTTGGTCGTTCAAGAGCGCGTTTATTAGGTGAAGATCAAGTAAAAGTAACTTTTGCTGACGTTGCCGGGGTTGATGAAGCTAAAGAAGAAGTTAAAGAATTAGTTGATTTTTTAAGTGATCCAACAAAATTTCAAAATGTTGGTGGTCGTATCCCTCGTGGCGTACTTTTAGTTGGTTCGCCTGGTACAGGTAAAACACTATTAGCCAGAGCAGTTGCTGGTGAAGCCAAAGTACCTTTTTTCACAATTTCTGGCTCAGATTTTGTTGAGATGTTTGTTGGTGTTGGCGCATCTAGAGTTCGTGATATGTTTGAGCAAGCTAAAAAGCAGGCTCCATGTATAATTTTCATTGATGAAATTGATGCTGTTGGTCGTCATCGTGGAGCTGGACTTGGTGGTGGCCATGATGAACGTGAGCAAACATTAAACCAGTTATTAGTAGAAATGGATGGTTTTGAAGGCAATGAAGGTGTAATAGTAATTGCCGCAACTAACCGCCCTGATGTTCTAGATCCAGCTTTACTTCGACCAGGTAGATTTGACAGACAGGTTGTAGTTCCATTACCAGATATACGTGGCCGCGAACAAATCCTTAAAGTTCATCTCGGCAAAATTCAAGTAGACAGCACTGTAGAAGTTATGCCAATTGCTCGTGGTACCCCTGGTTTTTCAGGAGCTGACTTGGCAAATTTAGTCAATGAGGCCGCTCTTTTTGCAGCTAGAGCTAACAAGCATAAGGTAAGCATGCTCGAGCTTGATAAAGCAAAAGATAAAATTATGATGGGCTCAGAACGCAAATCTATGGTCATGACTGAAGATGAGAAAAAACTAACAGCTTATCATGAAGCGGGGCATGCTATCGTAGGGCTTAGTGTTCCAGAACATGATCCTGTATACAAAGTAACTATTATTCCTCGTGGTAGAGCACTTGGAGTTACTATGTTTTTACCAGAGCAAGATCGTTATAGCTACACTAAGCGCCGTCTTGAAAGCCAACTTGCAAGTCTCTTTGGTGGGCGAATAGCTGAGGAAATTATTTTTGGTCTAGATAGCGTTACAACTGGCGCATCTAATGATATTACCAAAGCAACTGAAATAGCTAGAAAGATGGTTACACAATGGGGGTTGTCAGACCTTGGGCCACTTACATTTAGTCAAGAAGAAGGTGAGGTTTTCTTAGGACGTAACCCTAATCAAAGCAAAGAAGTTTCTGATAATACAGCACAAAAAATAGATGAAGAAATACGTAAAATAATTGATAAAAATTTTGCAGTAGCCCAAAAAATATTAAATGATAACTTACCTATTTTGCATTTAATGGCAGATGCTCTAATGAAATATGAAACTATTGACTCTGAACAAATTCAAGAAATAATGCAAGGTAAAGAACCTTCTCCTCCTAGTGATTGGGATAGTCATAGCCATTCTAAAAAAGAAGATCCTCCGACTAGTCCTAAAATTAAAAAAACGACTTCAACACGTAAAAAAGCTACAAAAGATGATCCAGCCGAAGAAGTTTAAATAGAAATTAAGACTTAATTTATGAATAAAAATCAGTTTAATAATTGGTTGGATCAACATGTAGATAAAAAACCATTATTAATGGGTATATTAAATGTAACCCCAGACTCATTTTATGATGGTAACCGTTATAATAGCCTAGATAAAGCCTACGCCCACGCTATGCAAATGATAGAAGACGGCGCGGATATTATTGATATAGGCGGTGAATCTACTAAGCCTTTTACCAAAGCAACATCAATAGATGATGAATTATCTCGCACTATTCCTGTTATAGAGTTGATTAGGAAAAATAGTGATATATGCATATCTATAGATACATATAAACAACGGGTAATGGAAGAGGCCGTTAGTTCTGGAGCTGACTTAATCAATGACATTTCTGGCTTAGGAAATATTGAAGACCTTGAGCGACTCCAAAAACTAAATGTACCAATAATTCTATCACATATCCAAGGTACTCCTGAATCCATGCAACAAGACCCGAAATACCCTAAAGGCGTTATAACTACAATTAATGATTACTTTAAAGAAAAAATCGAGCTGTGCATTAAGTCTGGGATAAATAGCAAAAATCTCATACTAGATCCAGGATTTGGTTTTGGCAAAACAATTGAGCATAATATTGAAATTTTAAATAATATAAATAAGTTTAAGGCTCACAAACTACCAATTATGCTTGGACTATCAAGAAAAAACACTATTGGCAATATTTTAAACAAGCCTGTTAATGAACGATTAATAGGTAGTATAGCCGCAACTTGTTTTAGTATAATGCAAGGAGTAAATATAATCAGAGCTCATGACATTATCGAAACTAAACAGGCTATGCTTATGCTTGATGCAATAAATTCAAGGAGGAATTTTAATGGGCAGTAGAAAATATTTTGGGACTGATGGAATCCGCGCCAAAGTTGGATCAGATTTAATGAATCCTGAGTTTATTTTACGTCTAGGCTACGCCTTTGGAAAAGTATTACAAACTGAAAAGAAAAAGGTTTTAATAGGCAAAGATACAAGGATTTCTGGTTATATGCTGGAATCAGCTCTTGAGGCTGGATTATCGGCCGCTGGTATAGATGTCAGACTTCTGGGTCCTATGCCTACACCTGGCGTTGCTTATTTGACCCAAACCTTTAGAGCATGTGCTGGAATAGTTATTAGTGCGTCGCATAATCAATATGAAGATAACGGCATTAAATTTTTTCTAGAAGACGGTAGTAAAATTGCTGATGAAACTGAGCTTGCTATAGAAAAGGAAATGGAAAAAAAACTATCTGTTGTTCCTTCATCCAAACTTGGCAAAGCATCACGTATCTATGATGCCTCGGGGCGATATATAGAGTTTTGTAAATCAACTATTCCATCTTTAACTAGACTAACTCCATTAAAAATTGTTGTAGATTGTGCAAATGGCGCCACATATAATATTGCCCCGAAGGTATTTTCCGAATTAGGAGCCGAGGTAATCTCAATTGGTATAACTCCTGACGGCTTTAATATTAATAAAAATTGTGGCTCGACTAAACCAGCACAACTAAAAAAGCAAGTTCTTAAGAATAAAGCGGATATTGGCATTGCCCTTGATGGAGATGGCGATAGAGTTATAATGGTTGATGCCGATGGTGAATTAATTACTGGCGATCATATTTTATATATAATTGCCAGAGATAGATCAGAAAGAGGAGTTTTACAAGGAGGAGTAGTTGGTACCTTAATGACAAATTATGGACTTGAAAAAGCTTTACAAGATTTAAAAATACCTTTTTTAAGAACTAGAGTCGGCGATCGCTATGTCCTTGAAGCATTAAAAGAAAAAGAATGGCGTATAGGTGGAGAAAGTTCCGGACACATAGTGTGCCTTGATAAAACTACAACTGGTGATGGTATTATTGCAGCCTTACAAGTTCTGGCCGTTATGATAAAACAAGAAAAGAGCATAAAAGAGTTAACTAAAGACATAAAATTATTACCGCAATCATTATTAAATTTCAAAACAGATATTGCTGAAAATCTTGCTAATAATCCTCAAGTTTTAAACGCGGTTAATGATCTTGATGCCTTATTACGGAATAATGGAAGAGTACTACTTCGTCCTTCAGGAACAGAGCCCATGTTAAGGGTTATGGTTGAAGGGCAAGATCATAATCAGGTACAACTATACGCTCAAGAATTGGTTGAAGAAATAAAAAGAATAGAACAACAACAAAAAGCATTATAGGGAATTATATGAATAATAAATTTGTTATCGGTAATTGGAAAATGCACGGTAGTATTGCAACTATTACGAGCCTAATACAAGGAATAATTAATAATCTACCTAAAAATTTATTTTGTACTTGCGCTATTCTTCCACCAGCAATATTTATTCCTAAAGTCTATGAGTTAATCCAGCACTCTAAGCTGAATCTTGGTGCGCAAAATATATACCCTCAAGATAATGGGGCCTTTACTGGTGAAATTTCAGGGCCCATGTTAAAAGAGTTTGCCTGTAAATATACATTAGTTGGGCACTCAGAAAGACGACATATTTTCAACGAAAGTAACACATTTGTTGCAGAAAAATTTCATTACGCAAAAAATTCTAATATTATACCAATCTTATGTGTTGGTGAGACTTTGGAGGAACGCGAGCAAGGATTAACTGAAGAGATTATTACCAAACAATTACTTGCTGTAACAGAAAATTCCTCTGGTAGTGACTTTCAAAACTGTATAATTGCTTACGAACCAGTATGGGCTATTGGCACAGGAAAAACCGCAACGCCTAAGCAAGCACAAGAAGTACATGGATTTATCCGTAACCTTATTAAAGTTAAAGAAACTCCGATACTATATGGTGGTAGTGTTAATGAAAATAATGCGCAAGATTTATTTAATACCGCAGATATCGATGGAGGTTTAATCGGCGGAGCATCTTTAGAACCTACTAAATTTTTACAAATAATAGCAGCCGCAAATACTAAATCCAACG
Organism: Gammaproteobacteria bacterium; assembly: GCA_030427555.1. GTDB lineage: Bacteria > Pseudomonadota > Gammaproteobacteria > Legionellales > Legionellaceae > 2-12-FULL-35-11. Next base: position 6,875 of record JAUIBC010000025.1, read on the forward strand.
CATAGTCAGAGTTTTTTCGAAACTCCTGATTTATGTTATCTATTTAGATAAGAATAAGTGGTAAGTAATTTGTATAGGTAAGAATTTCCTAGTCGGGTCGAGGCATTACAAGCCGAAAAACAAATTCAGAAATGGAGTATAAAAAAGAAGGAGGCTCTTATCTCAGGTGACTGGGAAAAACTATCCTACTTGGCTCGTCGAAATAAAAAACAGTCGTTATATTATCTGTGCAAGATCCAACCCTTCGAGACGCGTGCTACGCACGCTCCTCAGGGCGAACGGATTAGGGAAAAATGGCTAAACTCGAGTATAGGCAGATTGCTGATAAAGAGTAAATAAATTATCAACAAACTTTATATATATTTAAACCAACTAAGATAAACCAAGTTCCAAACTAACTTAAAGTTATTGCTCGAATATGTTCCTCACGATGGTCATTATTACTAACATTGAGATTATTATATGCAAATAAAAAAAGGGCAAAAATAGCGTGTTCATGGCTTGCGTTATTTGGGATTTGAATCGGTAGAGTTTCACATAAAATAGGGTTTTTTATTACAAGGTTGGCCAATACATTAAAAGCAGCTATGCGTATATAACTATTTTTATCATTAACCATTAAAAGAACACTTGAAATAATAGATTCTTCCGCACTATCATTATCAATATAAATAGCAAGCGTTGATAGTGCATTCAAAATCTCTATGTAAATATCTTCCTTATAATCAGCTTTTAGTTTTATACCAATTTTTTCGACAAAAATATTTAAGTATTTTGAAGAAGTACGTGGAATAATAGCTCTTATAGTCTTTAATAGCGCTAATAAACTCTTATAATTATTTTCATAATCTAATCTTTCTATTATTTTCTCTATAATGCTGTCATCAATATGGAACAATACTTCCGGTATATTCATATATGCTTTTTCGCGAACTAATGAGCTAGCATCTCGGATTCTTGAAATAAATAAATCGATAATTTTGGGGGTATTAAGTAAATACTTAATTTTAGATAACTCTTCTAATACAGCTATTCTAACATGTGCATTATCATCATTTAATTTTTCTAAAATACTTTGAACTAAGTAGTCCCTACTTTCCATGCTTACAACTTGAGAGATTGCGGCGAAGATTCTTATTGCGATTATGCGAGTATAATGATTAGAATTATTGATTGTTCTGTTAATATAAGTAATGATTCTTTTTATATCTTGCTTATTTAAGAGATGTGCAATACCACCAAGGGCTTCAGCAGCATATTTGAGAACAAGTTCATTCTTACTTTTTAATTTCTTTTTAATTCCACTAATAATATTACCCTTATCTTCTTTTTGAATACAAGGTGCAAATTCCATTATTATCTGAAGGGATAATATAGAAATATCCCAATAACATCTTTTATTTAAATTAGACTGAGCATATGTAATAAATTTATTTTTTTGCGCCTGATTTGCATACCTTGCAATAATTTCTAACGATTCTTGTTTATAGGATACAATGATATCTTCTTCGAAAGTTTTTTCAATAATTTTATCTATAATATCAACTTTATTATGATGATGTGCGAGCCTTAGCAAAGATTCTATGGCTGCATATTTGACGGCCATTATACTATCATTTAATTTGAGCTTAATTAATTCAAAAATACGATTTACTAATGATTTATTTAAATAGAAACTTATTTTTTCTAAATCTTCTATTGCCTCTATTCTAATTACATATTCTGTATTATTTAATCTTGTAAGCATGTGGTTGTAAAATGTTTCTATACATTTTTCTATAAGCTCAGGTTTATTAGTATAAATCCCAAGATGTAGTATAGATTTAATAGCATTATATCTAATAAGCCTACTATTATCATTTAAACTTAGACTAATTAATATAATAGCATCATTTATTAGCGCTTTATCTAGATCGTGAGCGATTGTTTCTAGAACATCCATTATAATAGAAGGCTCACTATTCATTAGTTGTCTTAATAATAATATATATCCAAAATGATTTTTTTGTTCTTTTGTAAACATTTTGAACATTGATAAATAGCAGTCTTTATTTAAATCGGGCATTGCTAATAAACATTGAATTAAACTATCTGATATTTTAATAGGAGTTTTTGACATATTACTCATAAAAAGTGATGCACTCAATTTATGATATATATTTGAAAATTGGGACTTCATTCCTAGCAAAATATGTTTTTTTAACTTTCTAACAAATTCACTATCATCATTTGCATTATTTACTCTAGAATGATCGGCTATAAACAGTGATTTTGCACATTCTATACTTTTTTGATCCTGTCTACTACATAAGGTCAAGACTAATATTTTTAGGAATTTTGTAACAGATGTATTTTTATATTTGGTTAGTAAATCTTCTGATGAAAGATTAGTGACTACCTCATAATACATATCATCTGACAAATTATTAAAAAATGAAAAAGATAATTTTGATAGCATAGAATTATACAGCTTATTATAAAGTGCTTAAATAGTACCACGCTTTTTTTTGCGGCACAATGATTATTGTTTGTACGCATGATATTTATTTTGTAGTTACATAAAAACCGTTATAAATTTTTATGAGGAAAAATATCATTAAAAGAGATTACCTTTGATTCAGACATAATATTTTTACGCTTTTTTTGATTGCTTATAAGTTTAAAACTGAGCATTGGTATAATTAAGCTTATCATGCTGAAGATAAATGCCATTTTATAGGATATATTTTGTGAAAAAATTAAAAATATCAAGCAGATAGTCATTAAAATTATTGCGATTATGCCGGTATAAGGAGCTCCTGGTGTAGAATATCGTAAAGCACTGGTTGTATATCCGGCTTTATATAATCTTTTTCGAAAATTTATTTGCGCCATACAAAGTGAAATCCAAGAGGCTGCTCCTGTAAATCCTGATACAAGTAATAACGCAATATAAAGCCTTGACCCATGAAATAAATAACTTATACCAATTAACCCCCAAATAGCAAATAAAGTTATTATTCCAGCTCGCTGAGGTACTGCATTATTATTTAGTTTTGCTAGAGTTTTAGGAGCCATACCATTTCTAGCTAGGGCATTAAGTGCTCTGGTTGCGCCATATACTCCAGAATTAGAACAAGATAAAGCTGCTATTAGGGTAACTATACTTATAACAGTTCCCGTCCAACTTAATCCATAATAATTTAAAGCATCTGAAAATACAGAGTTATTAACATTAGCCTTTTGCCATGGATATATACTCACAAGGCAATATACAGGTAAAACATAAATAAAAATAACCCTTAAACTAACACTACGCGTAATCTTAGGTATCATAACAGATGGGTTCTCAGATTCGCCAGCTGCTAGACCTATAATTTCCGATCCTTGATAATTTACTAACATTAGTACCATCGCACTTAATAAAGGCATTATCCCGTTTGGTAAAAAACCTTTATTACCTAATAAATATTTTGTGCCAATAATAGTAGATGGTTGTGGGCCATGAATAATTCCAAAAAAAATAAAAAAAGAAATTATTACAAAACCCAAAAGGGCTGTAATTTTAATAATTGATAACCAAAATTCTATTTCTCCAAATAAATCAACTTTCGCAAGATTTACAAAAGTTATTAGAAAACCAAAAAGTATGGACCAAATGTATATATTTATCCCAGTAAAATATTGCATGATAATTCCCGCGGATAAACACTCGGCAGGAATATAGGTTACCCAGCTAAGCCAATAAGTCCAACCAACACCACAAGCAATAGCCGGCGAAACAAATTCGGCTGTATAATTTATAAATGATCCAGAAATGGGCATAGCTACCGCCAACTCCCCCATACAAAGCATAGTTAAATAAATTATTACTCCACCAAAAATATAAGCAAGAAATGCAGATGGTCCAACGTTATGAACCAATTCGCCGGTACTAAGAAAAAAACCTGAACCTACAATACCCCCAATAGCCATTAATTGTACGTGACGCGATTTTAATGCACGCTTGTAACCAGCATCTAACACTTGTTGTTTATAGTTTGCGTCCAATTTATATTCTTAATATTTATAGAGAAGTAATATTATCTTAAACCATCTTGATAATCTGGTATAGCTGGGTTTAATTAAAAAATACATACCTAATAACCCAGTTTATACAACTAAATTGTATGCTTTTTAAGGGTTGCAATAATTACAATAAGTTGGCTCAGCTACTCTTAATCCATCTGGGCGTGGTCTATACTCTTCATGTCGACATTTTACACAACCATAAACTTCTTCTAAAAAAAACGAGGTTGGACTTTTGCAGATACGGCAGGGCAAACTTCCACGTGTAGTTTTCAAACCAAACCCTGGTGTATCACAGCTGATACATTTTGTTGCAATCCTATTTGCAAGCTTAATGGCCAATTCTCTTAAAACTTGCATTCGTGTTGGGTTAAACATTGCCCTCATATCAGTGCCTATAAGTAGTTTTTCATCCTTAGAAAATCCAAACTCAAGCAAGTTTAATAACAATTTTTTATCAGTTATGCCTTTGCCAATAACTTCCTTATCTGAGTTTTTTTGTAAAGTTAAAGCATGACTTGAAAACTTAACTTTAGTTAAAAAATCTTCAATATCATCGCCTTTACTTATAACCAACATATTATAATTAGTTTTATCAGTGAGAATTTGCTCAGATATAACTAATTCATTTTCCAAATCAATAAGAAGCATAACCTCGTGTGCTGAAGCTAAAAAAGGCATACTTGGATGAGGACCGAAACTACCTTCATTAGCAACTGCAAGTTGATAATTAAACATTTCTGCAGCCTTGCTAGCTTTTAGTTTACAAGTAGCATATGGAGTACCTTTCCTCTCAACCTCTCCAGTAAATGTTCCAAACTGATCTGTGTCAAAATCATGCAAGACTAACTCGCAAGCCAAAATATCACGAAAAGGGCCTGCTATTGCTCTTTCTTTGAAATGTTTTGAAGCTAATAATATCAATTCATTTGTGTAAGATGGCATTAATCCTCCTGCTCATAAGAATTGAAATAATCAAAGCGAGCAACAGAAACATCTGAGACAAACATAACCCCAGAGTTACTTTGAAACAAAGTTTTCATACCTAAAGCAATAGTTGCGATAACTTCTTCGGAAGCTACCGCAATAAACATAACTAAAGACGCCTTATCGTTAAATAGCATTTTACCTTCATGAAATCCATTATGACCTTTGCCTGAGATGTTGCGCAATAAAGTAAAACCAGTCACATTTGCCTTTTCCATCATGTCAGAAATTGCTTTTTCAAAAGATCCTTCAACTACAATTTCAATTTTCTTCATAGGATGTAAGTTGATTTCAATATCCTTAAATTCATGAACCTTAAATACACTCATACACATACTCCCCCTTGCTTATACTTTAACCCAGCAACCATTAGCACTTAATTTATAACTCTGCTCATCACTTGGATTAACTACAACCAAATGCACCCATTCATTGAAAAATAAAGTTTGTAATATGCTTTGTTTTTCAATTATAGAAAAAACAAGATCCTTTGGTGCATAAATTATTGTTAACAAACGCTGAGGGTAGTGATAAGAAGTTGTATCGTTAATCATTACTGATTGCAATGGTAAGCCATGCATTAAATCACTCCCATTGCCTTGCATTATCCCAATTTTACCAACCACATTTTGTGTAACTTTACTGCCACTGCCGTAAGCTACATTATCAATAGTTGAAAATAAATATTGACTATTAATCCACTGCGCAACGACCATAGGCGCCGTTAAGATTGTTTCAAGCAAAGAACCGTCAACATCTTGCTCCCAGTCATAAGAATGCAAAAAACAGCGGCCATCAAGGTTGATATCTTGAGTATATTTACGCGATGCTACAATGAAGGCCGCATTTTGCGCAAGACCCCATTCATGCCTTGTCTCAGACCAATCGCTGCTTCTGCGAAGAGTGTCAGTAATCGGCGTCGGTGTATTTAATTTTAAGCCTCTTTCTTGATTGGTAATAATACGCGCAGCCTTTAAATCAATTTGCAATTTTTCTAATACATCATTATAAATTGGGGCAGGAGCGTTTTCAGTATACAACTCTACCATATCGGTCGTTGTATTATGTAAAGCGCCATAGAAGATGGTATCAAGCGGAATATTAATCCCAGAATCTTCAAGCTTCCATCGAACCTCTTTCTTGTTTAAAATTGAGGCGAGGAGTTTAGCATTAATCCCACCGTGGTTACCGCCACAAGCACCACAGTCTAATGCGGACGCATATGGGTTATTTTCCGTCGTGCTTCCATGTCCGCATAATACGACAACTTTAGCAAACCCTTTAGTTAAACCCATTAAACGTAAAACTGTTTCAGCATAGGTTACTTGCTCTGTAAATGAAATACCAATATCTGTATTAGAATCCGATAAATCATATTCTGTTTTAGTGGCTAAAGTTGGCGTAATAAAATTTTTAACAACTTTATAAAACTTATTACTTAATAGTGGTGCACAAGACTTAAACGCCATACTTAAGCCGCACCATATCCCTAAAAACTCAACTAATGCAAATGGAGTTGAGAAATTTTGTTTGAGTTGATGGTAAATATTTTTATACGTCTTTAAAATCTCTTTCCCAGATTTATAGCGTTCAATAGTATCACTATTAGCAGCCAGTGGCGCTTCTTCAATATCATAACGAGCCTCAAGTAATACCGGGCAGCAGTTCTTAACTGTTTCGGAGTCAAACTCATTAACACGGATTGGTATACCAAAAAATCCTGCAAAACCAAAAGTTTCATAATTTCCTTGCGCCTCAATTGCGCGGCGAAATGGCTCGGATCTAACATCAATACAGAATACCATTTGCACATCACGTCTTTTACATGTCGACTCTTGGTTTTGAATAGCTAAGGCGATTTTATTTAACAACTTAGATTGGTAGTCTAATTCATTGTCTTTAATTTTAACTAATAAATTTTCAGCTTGAGAGCCATTTAGAATCAAACTATCCTCATCTGCTGCATTTGGCCAAAGCAAGCACGTTATAACTAAACGCACAGCCAAAAAGTCAACTAAGTTGACTGGATTATGCGCCGAAGATTGAACTTTATGCCAGTAAGTCTTCCATTTAACATAACCTGACCAACCAGGAAGATATAATAAAGTTTGTGCTAAAAAGTCCTCTTCTTTACCCTTTGCTACTTCCAACTTATTTAAACAAAGAGCGATTGTCTCTTCAGAAGAGTTTGGCAGATTATGCAAAAAACTTTTTGCATCTTTACAGTTTTTATGCAGCTGTCTATCATAGCAAGCTAGCTTTAAAAAACTATAATAAAATCCTTTGTCTCGATAAGGCATTTCGATAGAGCCCTGCCCAGTGTCTAAAAAGCTCCCACACCACTTTATCATTTGCTGGTTAACTTTTTCGAGAGCGATATTATTCTTTAACTTATCACTATTTAAGCTACCTTTTAGTAAAGCCTTATCAAAATTTTCAGACTCAAAACCTTGCAACGGGTTACAAGCAATAAATGTTTCAAGAGGCCAAACTGGCGCAATCGACTTAGCTGCATTTTGAACTAATGCATGGATTTCTATATAGGTACTTTTTGTCACTTTAAATTTATGACTAGCCTTTTGGGTATTGTTTGCAATTTTATTTGTTGATAGGTCGCTTGCTGTATTCATTTATATAATCTCCCGTTATTAACCACTTCTTAATAGCTATAATCTTTACGTAATGCTGTCACGGTATTAACTGATGGCTGACTTGCATTAAACATTTGCATGTATAACCAACATCCGAATCTAGACTGCATAAAGTTTTTGTGAAGGTTAAGATTGAAGGATGCCCATAAAGTTATAAACATAACCAGGACAGCCCAATGCATTACTGATAAACTATGGATTTCCTCCAGCATTAAATGTGGTAGTAACTTTTCAATAAAGTGCATGCTTAAACCATAAATCAAACCAATAGTTGCCGCAGCAACAACCCCAAAAACAAACTGCGAAACACTTTGGCTTTTTTGCAGCATGGTATACATTAGTTGGGCCCCAGCCATGAAAGCAAAAAAGATGACAAAAGTTGTTGGGTGCAAAGTAAATAACTCTTTATTTGCCATGTATACAAAGCACAACATCGCGGCTAAACCACCAGGTATGGATAAAGCTAAGATTAAATTTTTATTACATGAAAACTTATTATCTGCCGGACCTTGCTTTAAAGCAGACCCAGAATTTAAGAATAAATATGCTTTAAACAGTCCATGCCAGCATAAATGTGCTATAGCCGCCGAAAAAAGTCCTAAACCACATTGAACCATCATAAATCCCATTTGAGCAAAGGTTGAACAGGCAAGCATTCTTTTCATATCAATTTGCATAAGTTTCCATATCGTGCCTAAAACTGCTGACAATGCGCCAAGTAAAAATAAGCTACTCATAGCACTTGGGTATGCTGCGATTAATGGAGCAAACTTAACAACTAAAATACCGCCACCATTGACGAGACCAGCATGCATTAATGCCGAAACTGGGGTTGGAGAGTTTAATGAACTAAGTAACCAACGATGAAATGGCCAAATGGCTGACTGAATCAAACCTCCTAAAACGATCAAGGCAACCGTAACAAATACATAAGGAATGCTAGCAATATCTTCTATTAATAAAACACCAGAAATAGAAGAAGTAGAGCATGTAACATTCAGAATAATAAATGCTACAAGTAAACATAAACTTCCTGGAGCAAGGTTTTTTAAAGCTAAGATGCCAGAGTTCTTTGATGCCTTCCACTCTTTCTTATGCACCATTAACATTACTAATAATGAGTTGCTTAAAGACCATGCAAGCCAAAATAAATACATGTTGTCACTTAAAACCATTACAACTGCACTAAGAGTTAAACCTGCAAGTAAAGAGAAAAACTTTTTGTAGAGTCTATCGCCATCCATATAGCGAATTGAGAATCTATTCACAACAAAACTCACAAATAAAACCAAACTACTTAGCGATAGGCTTAGTGTGTTGATATTTATATAATGCAAATAAAAGGATGCTTTTTCGGTGGCCAATATAGTTAACATGCCCAAGCTTACAATAAAGCCCACCCCCGTTAGATTGCCACCAACCCTTGCGGCACCAACACAGTTATCATCGCTACTTAACATATTCAACAATAAGCTCAATGTTGGGCAAAGCAACATAAACCATATTAAAAACAAAATAAGCATACGCACATCATTCTCCATTAGAAAATATTCTGTTATGATCAAATCATATTAGCCTTTCTTATATAAGTAAAATTAAAAATAATTATAATTATCATTAGGAATTCTTATGTCTCTTGATACAGTAACCTTACAATGCTTTTTGGCTGTAGCTGAAACTCTAAGCTTTACTAAAGCCGCAGAAAGAGTTGGACGCACCCAATCTGCAATAAGTCAGCAAATTGCAAAAATAGAAAATTTAGTTGAAAAACAATTAATTAACCGTGGTCGCGAATTATCGTTAACCCCTGATGGAGAATTATTTTTAAGCTATGCAAAACGTATTTACGCTTTGCACCGTGAATCTTTAGATCATTTCAAAGCACCTGAGTTACATGGTGAATTACGTTTTGGGTTACCAGAGGACTTCGCCGCAATTTTTTTATCAGACATCCTAGTTGAGTTTTCAAGATTACACCCGCGAGTAATGTTAAATGTTGAATGTGATTTAACTTTAAACTTAATTCAAAGTTTTAAAAAAGGCGATCTCGACCTTATTTTAATAAAAACTCACCATCTAAACCAACTAACCAATGGCTTTGGAGTTTGGGATGAGCCAGTTGAATGGGTTGGCAAAAAAGAGCTGCTCCCAGAACTTTCGGCAGATACAGTGATACCACTAATCCTATCCCCAGCCCCATGCGTATACCGCGAAAACGTTATAGAGACTCTTAAGCAAAACAATAAAAATTGGCGCTTAGTTTTCAGTAGCCCAAGCTACGCTGGCAAAATGGCAGCAGTGCAAGCAGGACTAGGAATCACAGCAATAGCAAGGAGTATGATTCCTGCAAATCTTGACAGACTAGATCATGAGTTTTTTCCACCATTAAAAGATATATATGTAACAATATGTAAGAAAAAATCTAATAACCCAGCAATTAAATCTTTGGAGTACTTTATTATCGATAAACTTAAACAATAGATACTATGTATCTGATAAGTTAACATTGCTTTATAAGAAAATTTAAGGTATAAGTTGCCATTAAAGTCCAAGTTATGTGAAGGAATTAGAATGAACAATAAGGCCATAATACTATTATCTGGCGGCCTTGACTCAACCACTTGTCTTGCCTATGCAAAATCACGTAATTATCAATGTTACGCGCTAAGTTTTTTTTATAATCAAAAACAAAAAGCAGAATTATCCGCTGCGGCAAACGTTGCAAAAGAATATCAAGTTAACCAACATAAAATTATTGATATCACGAGTATAACCGCTTTACAACATACTTCTTTAGTAGATAAAGATGTTAATGTGCCAGATTATAGCGGAACCAATGAGATTCCGAACACTTATGTCCCAGCACGCAATACTATTCTCTTAGCTATTGCCCTTGGATACGCTGAAGTTATAGGAGCCTCTCATATCTTTATTGGCGCAAGCCACATTGACTATTCAGGGTATCCTGATTGTCGGCCAGAGTATTTTCAAGAATTTAGTAAACTTGCAAATCTTGCAACTCGCAGCGCCGTCATGGGCGAAAAAATAATAATAGAAACGCCTTTATTAAACTTAAGTAAAGCAGAAACTATCAAGCTTGGTATCTCTTTAGGTGTGGATTATAGTAAAACTATTACCTGTTACCGTGCAACTGAAGATGGGCTCGCCTGTGGTAAATGTGATAGTTGTCATCATAGAAAAAAAGGTTTTAAAGATGCTGGAGTAGTTGATCCTACTTGTTATTTAGTCTAATGTGGATATTATGCTTCTACCGCTAAGAGCCTTATATAATTTGGGAACTACATTTATGCTAAAGCGAGTTTTTATATTATCCATATCAATAATGCTATTAACTAATTGTGCTCGACATCATATCCAAGAAGCAAAAAAAACCGAGCCCAAAACTCCAGTACGTGTTTCCGTATCACAACGTATGGGCGAATTTAATAAAGTGAAAGTAACAGGAACTATCGATGTTTACTTACATACTGGTGCTAGATCTAATAAAATTGTGCTTCAAGGCGAAGCAGAAGATGTTGCAAACGTAGAACGAGGCATAAACAATAGTGAATTATATATAAATTTGGGTAAAGGGTATCCTAAATATGGACATATTAAAGTCGATATTTACACACACAATATAATCGCATTTACTTATCAAGGATCAGGTAATATTTTTGCTAAAGGTGTAAATGCAAAATGCATTGATCTTGATATCGATAACGATAAAACCACCTCATTTGATAGATCCTTCGGTGTTAGTAGAGCAAAATTTACGAATATTGGCTATAGCAAAATATATGGCATCAACAGCTGCGTAACTCATTTAATCTTAATGGATCAAGCTAAAGTAAAATTAGATGGTTACCCAAACCTAGCTTCTTTAAGCATGTCAGGAAATAGCGAATTAACTATTTCCCGGGTAAAAAGCAAAACTTTGCGGACAAGACTAAAAGGTAATGCTCGAGCAAAAATTTCCGGCGTAACTGAGACTTTACATGCTGAGCTTTGGGATAAATCATCTTTAAATAGTAGGCGTTTAATATCGCAAAATAGTTTTGTCAAAACCCATAACATTGCCACAGCTTACATTACCGCAATTAAAAATCAACATACTCTTGCGAAAGATAGAAGTAACATTTACTATTATTTTTTACCTGAGACAAAAACTAATTTCATGGCTAAAGATGGCTCTGTTCTAGATATGCGCGAATGGCCTAACCATTTTAAAAGCTATACTCCTTATAACGCTGAACCATGATTGATTTTATCTATATACTTATTGGAATCCTTGCGGGACTATTATCTGGTTTATTGGGTATTGGTGGTGGAATAGTGATTGTTCCAGCATTAATTATTATTTTTAAAAGTTTAAATTTATTTCCTGACACTATTATTATGCCAATCGCAGTAGCTACGTCGCTTGCGTCAATTATCTTTACTTCCTCATCCTCAGCACTTGCCTATAACAAACAGAAATTAATCGTTTGGCCTATCTTTTGGAACTTTATCCCAGGACTAAGCATTGGTATAGTTTCTGGAATAATAATGGTACACCATATTTCAAGCGATACATTAATCAAAAGCTTTTCTATATTTCTAATAATGGTAGCAATATACCTTTACTTTAAACCAGATAAGCTTCAAGAAGTAGCATCAGAAAGTATTACGCCAACTCAAAGGATCTTATTATTTGTGCTCGCAATACTTATAGGCATACTATCTATATCCTTTGGTATAGGTGGCGGTATGCTTATGGTGCCAACTTTTTTATTCTTAGGATTAACTATTCGCCAAGCTTCAGGAACTTCTGCCATTTGTGGAGTACCAATCGCAATATTAGGAACTTGTTCTTTTATAGTCACAGGCTTAGGTTATTCTTCAAACCCCAAACTATGGGGCTTTGTATATTGGCCCGCTGCAGCTATTATTACCAGTGTTAGTATTTTTTTTGCTCCTATTGGAGTTAGAATTGGTGGAAACTTTCATCCTGGAATTTTGCGCAAAATTTTTTCCTTTATTCTCATCTGTACCGCTATACACTTAGCTTTTTAGCATTTACATATACTATAATCAATATAATACTTATAATAATCGAACTATTATTGAATGAAGTCAAAAATAGCAAATATAATTCCGGTTATTCTCTCCATAAGTTTTATCATATTATTTTTATGGGTAGAAACAACTCCTTTGGGACAAAATATATTAAGAGATAAATTAAATGATATTTTAGTCGGATTTGATTATATGCGCTATGGCGTGAAATCAT
>JAUIBC010000026.1 GCA_030427555.1 Gammaproteobacteria bacterium
ATTTGTGAATCGCTAATGCTTCTTCAACACAGGCAACACCAAAAGCATAAATATTGCCAGTTAAATTAGGTACTATTTTATCAAAACCACATCCATAAGCATTAGCTTTGACCATTGCTATTATTTTCTGCAAAGGCGCATATTTTTTTATAACCTGCAAATTATTCAATAAAGCGTTTTCATTCACATAAAGACAAGTTGCCCTAGTCATGATTATCCTGCCCTTGGTAACCGTGAAAAGATAAATCTTCAAACCTAGTATACTTACCTAGAAATGCCGCTCTTACTTTACCTATAGGGCCATTTCTATGTTTTGCGATTATCACTTCTGCCACTCCTTTATCAGGACTGTCTTCATTGTATACTTCATCCCTATATATAAAACAAATCAAATCGGCATCCTGCTCTATTGCACCTGATTCCCTTAAATCTGACATTACTGGTCTCTTATCATGGCGTTGCTCAAGACTACGATTTAATTGTGATAATGCTATTAATGGTACATTTAATTCTTTAGCTAATGATTTTAAACTTCTAGAAATTTCTGAAATCTCGGCCGTACGATTCTCTGCTTTAAAGCCAGGAACTTTCATAAGCTGTAAATAATCCACAACTATTAATCCAAGCTGGCCATGTTCTTTCATAAGTCTTCGCGCACGCGCACGCATTTCTGCTGGCGTTAATCCTGCGGTATCATCGATAAATAAAGAAGACTCTGAAAGCATATGTACGGCTGAAGTAATTCGTGGCCAATCATCATCTGAAAGCTTACCAGTACGAATCTTATGCTGATCAATTCTACCTAAGGATGACATCATTCTCATCGCCAAAGAATCTGCTGGCATTTCCATAGAAAAAACTAATACCGGCTTAGAATCTTGAATCGCAGCATGCTCAGCAATATTCATGGCAAAAGTTGTTTTACCCATGGATGGTCGACCAGCAACAATTACTAAATCTGAATTTTGCAACCCAGAAGTTAACTCATCAAAATCTGTTAATCCTGTTGAAAGTCCTGTTATTGCATCGGAACTATTATAGAGCATATCTATTCTTTCAACAGCCTTAGTTAAAATAGATTTAATAATCGCGGGCCCACCATCGCCTGCAGTTTGCTCGGCAATCGCAAATACCTTACGTTCTGCTAAGTCTAATAGCTCTGGAACATCTCTAGAACCAGGATTATAAGCTGAATCTGCTATATCTGTCGCAACTTGGATTAATTGGCGTTGAACTGACTTTTCACGCACAATTTCTGCATATGCACCCACGTTAGCAACACTTGGTGTATTATTAGCTAATTCAAAAAGATAAACTTCTCCTCCAGCATCGTCTAGCTCATTGGTATCTTTTAAAGCATCTAAAATAGTTACAACATCAAATGGATGATTCTTATTAGAAAGGCTCAACATAACTTTATATAAAACTTTATGCTCAGTACGATAAAAGTCTTCTGCACATATTAAATGTGCTACTTTATCCCATGCCTGATTTTCTAATAAAAGGCCACCCAAAATAGCTTGTTCGGCCTCAACAGAATGTGGTGGGCGTTTTAAATTTTCAACACTTTTTTTACGTGCTACCAAATCTTGCATAATTCTATTATTAAAAAATTAATTTAAACCAATTGTAATACTTAAGTAGAAATATTAAAACTTATACTATGCAAAAACTCATAATTAGGGTTACAAAAATATAACAATCCTTGTGCAAAGCAAGATAACTGTAATAATTGTCAAATACACCTATTGACAATACAGGCAAATAACTGGAAAATACACGCCAAGTCAGTATGTTGATCTTTGGGGTGTCGCCAAGCGGTAAGGCACAGGGTTTTGATCCCTGCATACATAGGTTCGAATCCTATCACCCCAGCCATTATTCAATTTAATAAAATTTTATCCTATTATTAAAAAGCGTGATTTCTCATAAGGTCTAAAGTATGTCAAAAATGATGATATTTACCGGTAACGCTAATCCCAAACTAACTATTGATGTCGCCTCACACCTTGAAATACCTATAGGCAAAGCTAATGTTGGCACATTTAGTGATGGTGAGACTATGGTAGAAATCCTCGAGAATGTCCGAGGTAAAGATGTATATATTCTACAATCAACATGTGCTCCTTCTAATGATAATCTGATGGAACTTTTAACTATGGCTGACGCATTAAGGCGCTCTTCAGCTGCACGCATTACTGCGGTTATTCCATATTTTGGATATGCTAGACAAGACAGGCGTGTACGCTCTGCCAGAGTACCTATAACAGCCAAAGTTATTGCTGATATGATAACTGCCGTTGGTATTTCACGGATATTAACTGTCGACTTGCATGCAGATCAAATCCAAGGTTTCTTTCATATGCCTGTTGATAATGTATATTCAACACCTATTATGATCCAAGATATACAAAAGCATAACATAGAAGATCTTATGGTTGTATCACCAGATGTTGGTGGCGTGGTAAGAGCTAGAGCAATTGCCAAGCGCTTAAATGACGGCGCTCTATGCATCATTGATAAAAGACGTAGCGGACCAAATAAAACTGAAGTCATGCATATTATTGGCGAACCAGCAGGACGCAATTGTATAATTATTGATGATATAGTCGATACCGCCGGTACATTATGTACTGCTGCGACCGAGCTTAAAAAAAGCGGAGCATTAAGTGTAAGAGCTTACATAACTCATCCTGTACTATCAGGCCCTGCTATCAGTAACATTATTAACTCTGAATTAGATGAAATAGTTGTAACTGATACGATCCCTCTAAGAGAAGAAGCAAAGCAATGCAATAAAATTAGAGTGGTAAGCTTAACATCTTTACTTGCCCAAGCCATAAAACGCGCCAACGGTGAGCAGTCGATAAGCTCAATGTTTTTGGATTAAATGATAGTCACTGTAACAGTGCAAACTGTCTGCTAAGTACTTAATCCAAATGTGAATTTATTCAATTAAACCCACATTTGGATTACCCAATACCCTATGGTCCGCAATTTGATTCTTTGTTAACAAACAAATCCATTGTAACGTGATGGTCATGAAACTCAACTCTTTATAGGGTGTGTTGACAATTTACCTATCGCCTACGCGGCATATAGTAGATGGTGAAATTTAAATAGACTTTATCTAAACCCCTGTTATGAATTAGTTCATTGATGCTAAGGAATCAGATGTGTGGTTTTTACCAGAAATTAAAACACTTACAGATACAGGTTATCAATGTATAGCCAAACTGCATTTTATGGAATTGTGTAGGTTATGATGTTTTATAGCTTTTTAATAAAATACTCACGCTTGCACGTACATTTACGTAAACGAGCCTTAGAACAAGCCCACGTGCCAAAAATTATTATTGTAGCTAACATACCGGAAAGATCACTGAATCCAGTGCAAGTCATGAAACGCTATATATATGTTTAAAGACATGCCACTGGAATTTCAGAACAGCTAATTATTTTTATTCTTTTATAATGCATGGATAACTCATGCTTAGAACTATATGCATTACCCTATTAAGGATAATAACAAGTATATAGAATTTAGTATTATTCCCTTGTGCCAACGTACTTGTCATCAAAATAATGACGTAGTTTAGTACGTAATGTTCCTCTACTAATACCAAGCATAATAGCTGCTCTAGACTGATTGTATTTGCAGTGTTCCATAACCGCTTTTAGTAAAGGTGTTTCAACTTCTTCGAGAACGAATTGATATAAATCTACAGGATCAGCACCATTTAGCTCAGAAAAATATTTTTGTACAGATTGAGTTACACTAGCCGCTAGAGATGTATTTACTTCTCCTGCTTCATTATTTGTTATTGTCATTATTTAAACTCCTTAACTTTAAAAACATTATTCTATCGAATAGAGGGATTTCTAACAAGAATAGAATGATGAAAATATAAAAATTTAGTAAACTACATAATCATCCCAAAAAAAATCGTATAAGTCTATACGAAATGTAAAAACAAAACGCTAAAAATGCCTAATTTAAGGTTAACCACATCGAATTTAACGTGGATCTGCTAAAATTATAAACACAAACTAACAGACGAGCGTGTTTTCATAAACACGCTCAGCAATATAGGTTCAATTTATAAACGTAAAATACCCATGCTAAAAGGCTTATCGTTTATCATAATTCTACCTTGAACTATTCTTATATCGGCTACATAATTTGCATCAGTATCTAGTAGAAACCCTTGTTTCAATAACTCTGATATTTTGTTCTGAGCACGAATAGATGCAAGGTCGGTCTCTTTTACATCTTTAGTTTGATTATCTGCATTTAGAGCTTTAGAAGAATTATCTATTGTTTCTGCTTTACTATCATACTTAGCATATAAGTCTTGCAAAAGCATACTAAGTAAAGATTTAGTAATTTGAATGTGCCCACTACCACGCGCTTTTTGTATTAAATAAAATGGATTTCTATTTTTATCATGTGGTAAAGACAAAATAAAAGAAGATCTAATATTACCTTCTTGCATATCAACGCTAAAATCAGATATTTCGATCTCAGCACCTTTATTCAACAATTCAGGCAAATCTGGTAAAATAGATAATACCGCTTGCTTACGCTGTCTCTCAGTGCCATTTTGAACTCGCTTAATTTTGTTGTTAACTTCTATTAATTTTTTTGCATCTAAATTACGCACATACAGGGCTAAAGAACAATTTTCATATGTTTTTTGGTTAATATAAAACTTATCTAAAGTTGCCTGTAGCGATGAATTAAATAATTTCTTATTTATAAAGCTATTTGACTTAAAATCAAGATCAACTAATTCTATTAAAGTTGCACTATCATTACTTACCACAACTGATGGAACATGCACACCAGAATCTCCTAGGTATAAATCAAAATCTCCTTTATATAGTTTGAAATAGCTATTTACTTCTTTTAAAACCGTTAAAACTTTATCCTGCATCCAAGACAGTCCCTTAACGTCTACTTTACCATTTATATCATTCAAATCTCTTGAAACATCGATATGACTGCTCATACCTTGCCATTCAAAATTAGAGTTTTTATTATTTGATATTAGACGAAATTTGGGAGCCGATATATTAATAGAAGTATTAGCTGCATAACTTACAAAGATGTTTACATCTAATTCTGGGCGAGTAGAATTTTTTGTGTATTTATTATCAAAATTTTTAATATATTGCCCTGGTACAGTAATATGACTATCAGAATAACCTAATCCAAACCTAGGCATTGATCCAGCAAAAATAATTGGCCCATGATATATTACTAATGGCACAGCAGTAAAATAAGTATGCGATGGCTTAAATATTTTTCTACCATTATGCTCAATAACTTTAGCAAGAGATATTATTTCAACGTTAATAATCGCTTTAGACTTAAAAAAACCACGCCTATAGTTTGCTACTTTTACCTTATACTTGTTAGAGTCATGCATAGTGCCTAAACTGTGCTTAAGATTACGCTCTGTTAAAACACCCATACCATAATAAGAAGCTAAAAGCAGCCCTAGCAAGACCATACTAAGAGCTATAATTTTTTTCATCACGTCTCCCTAAAGACTATAGATTTACACTTAAAAAGCATAAAATAAAAACCAAACAATCACAATAGAATAACATGAACAAGAAGATTTTATATTTTTACAGCCATAGGTTTACAATAAGTCTCCTTTACAAAAAAAGCTAATATCAACGCTATTAAAGATGAGATTGGTAATATTTTTAAAGCATATTGAAAATCGGATAAAAGCAAAGTTTCAATATTATAGCCACGACCTCTAGAAACACTATCTACCAAAAATCCAACAAAAGGTTGTAATAATGCGCCAACAAAAATTGACAACATATTAGTAAAAGCAATCGCTGTACCAAGAACCCATCTATTATTAATTTCTGTAGCAACAGCATAAGCAATGCCAACTCCTGTATTAGTTAATCCATAACAGAAGAAAATTACATAAGTCATGCCAACACTAAGTTTTGGATAAAATACAAATATAGAAGTAAATATCAAGCCAAATGCCGCTGATACTATTAAACACGGTTTTCTTCTACCTATCTTATCAGAAATAAAACCTAATAAAGGGCCTCCAAAAACCCAACCAATAAAAATTAAGCTAATTGCAAATGCAGATGTATGTTGAGACAATCCCCTACCAAACTGTAGATACGCAGGCCCAAGACCCTCGCCAATTACTGCTGAAGGACCATATAAAAATCCAGCATATAAAGCATTAATCCAAGTTTGACTATTTGATAATACTGCTTTCAAACTTTTAAAAATCTTGTGTTTTTTTATTGGCTTATTAGTAGCCGATTTATTTAATTTAGATGGATGATCTTTCACATAAAGAAAAATTAAAAAAGAAAGAACAATAAAAATACCGGCGATTACATACATACTATTGCGCCAACCAACCCCAACGATTAAGTAAGACAATGGTGCCTGACCAGCTGATGCGCCAAGCATACCAACAGCCTGAGTAAGTCCAGCTAAAACTCCTAACATTTGCGGCGGAAACCATGCGGTAGCTAAACGTAAAGCAGAAGTAAAAGCAAATGCAGCACTAAAACCAATTAAAATTCTTGCAAATGAGGCGATTTCAAGATTATTTGCCATACCAAATACATAGCATCCTATAGCTGTAATAATTGACATGACGGTTAATAAATATCTGATTTTTATCCTATCGACTGTTAACCCAACAGGTATTTGCATAATAATATATGGCACATAAAAAAATGAGGTTAAAGTTGCAAAACCAACTTCACTTATCCCAAATTCAACTTGCAAAGATCTATGCATAACACTTGGAGCAACTCGTGCCATATAATCAGTAAAGAAAAAAGTAGCGGCAAGCCCCCAAATTAACCAAGCAGATCTTAGATTATAATTAGGTGAATTATGTATAGATGAAGTTTTCTTCGATATATTCATGTTCATACTGTACAAATGTAAAAGAACAAGTATACTAACATATAATTTGATTGCAAGAATTAAAGTATTATGAATGCACTAGAACTAGCTATTGAACAAGCGTATTTAAAAAATGGCGAAAATCGCGCTGCTAACAAAGCATATTTAGAATTTTTAAAAGCCAATTTTATAATACCTATAGAAAAAAATCCAAAATCAGAACAAGCTGAAGTTTTATTTTATACTGAAAACCTTCAAACATTTCTCCCTGTATTTTCAAGCCGAAAATACTTAGATATTTGGGCCGAAAGTATAAAAGAGAATATAAATATTTTAAAACTTTCTGGAGTTGACCTATTAAAAGGAATTGCAGATAACGTCATAATATCACTTAATCCTGGTACTGAAATTTATAAAGAATTTAATCCTTCTGAAATAAGCCGAATGAAAAACATGGCTTTAAAGATTTTTAAATAAATCAAAATCATAAATTGAAAAATACAAATTGTAATTAGCGTAGATAGTATATACTAGAGTTTTGGAACTCTAGTATATATAGCCTTAAACAATAAAACAAATTATTGAAAATTATCTAAGCAACCAATTCAAATAACTGATATCCCACCAAAGCAGAAATAACAATCACACCTGATATTTCAAGAAACTTAAGAATAAAGCTTTCTTTTCCTTCTACGTAGATATGATCATTTGCTGATGAAGTTTGTGGCTCGCTAGCTTCCGTTGTGAATAATGGTTCATCGCCATAAAAACTATCCCACCAACCATCAGACCATTGTTCGTGCTCTTTAGAACCAAAAGCAAATGGATTATCATCTTCTGAAACATCATACTTTGCACATTCATAGCCATACAAATAAGACTCTTCTATGGTTGGATGATCAACATTAAAATGTAGCTTTACATGTGGCAGTAGCAATTTTGTATCACTCATGGCTGTTCTCCTTAACCCTAAGGTGCTAAGCGGCGAAAACACCAGGTATCATTTTTATAATAATACTGAATACGATCATGCAAGCGATTATCTCTGCCTTGCCAAAACTCGATCTCTTGCGGAGTAAGTGCATAGCCACCCCAATGTTTGGGACGAACTATTTCTTTACCCGCATACATCTTTACTACTTTATCCAAATCTGCAAAAAGTTTATCACGACTACTAATTTCTTGACTTTGTGGTGAGGCAATCGTGCTAAATTGGCTTGGAACCGGTCTTGAGTGAAAATAATCGTCCGCTTGTTTTTCACTAACCTTAGTAACCTTACCTCGGACTCTAACTTGACGCATATTCTCAGGCCAATAAAAATTTAGTGCAGCATGAGGGTTAGCATCAAGTTGTAAACCTTTAGCACTATAATAATTGGTATAGAATACAAACTGTTCTTTGTCCAGGCCTTTTAGCAAAACAACCCGAGAATCTGGCCATCCATGCTGATCAACTGTAGATAAAACCATCGCATTGGGTGTGTCTTTAACTAATTGTGTATGTTCTTGAAACCAAAGTGTGAATTGGATAATGGGATCGGTGGCTAGATCTTTTTCTAAAAGTTCTAACTCACCATAGTTTTGCCGAATATTCGATAAATCTTCAATCCCACTATCCATAGATGACTACCAACCAGTAACTTCTTTAACTGCTTCCCCTAATAGTGCAGGAGAGTTTACAGTCTTAACTCCAGCAGCTTGTAGAGCTTTGAATTTATCAGCTGCTGTACCTTTGCCTCCAGCAATAATAGCCCCAGCATGTCCCATACGTTTACCTGGAGGCGCAGTTACACCTGCAATATATGAAACAACTGGTTTAGAAACGTTAGACTTAATAAATTCTGCAGCTTCTTCTTCAGCACTACCACCAATTTCTCCAACCAAAATAATAGCTTCAGTTTTTGGATCTTTTTCAAATAATTCTAGTATATCGATAAAACTACTTCCTGGTATTGGATCACCACCAATCCCAACACAACTACTTTGTCCAAAACCAATATTAGTAGTTTGCCAAACTGCTTCATAAGTTAAAGTACCTGAACGTGAAACAATACCTACTTTACCTGGCTTATGAATAGAACCAGGCATAATACCAATTTTGCATTCGCCTGGAGTAATTACTCCAGGACAGTTTGGACCAATTAACCTAACTTCTGGGTGTTGATCAAGGTAAGCTTTAACTTGCAACATATCAAGTACTGGAATACCTTCTGTTATACAAACTATAAGCTTAATACCAGCTTCTGCAGCCTCAATAATTGAGTCTTTACAAAATGGTGCCGGCACATATATAACGCTCGCATCTGCTTTTGTATTTTCGACTGCTTCATTAACCGTATTAAATATTGGCAAATCAAGACAAGTTTGACCGCCTTTACCAGGAGTAACTCCACCAACCATTTGAGTTCCATACTCAATCGCTTGCTCAGTATGAAACATTCCCTGCTTGCCAGTTAAGCCTTGGCAAATAACTTTTGTTTTCTTATCAACTAAAATACTCATTCTAACCTCATTAATTGTGCATCAGTTAGGCTCTAACCGCTTTAACAATTTTCTGCGCAGCATCAGTTAAGCTACTTGCAGCTATTACATTTAAATCGCTTTTATTAAGAATTTCTGCGCCTAAATCAGAATTATTACCTTCCAAGCGTGCCACAACAGGAATACTTAAACCTACTTCTTTAACTGCGCCTAAAATTCCTTCGGCAATGAGATCGCAACGCACGATTCCTCCAAAAATATTAACTAGTATCCCTTTAACCTTATCGTCTGATAAAATAATTTTAAATGCTTCTGTAACACGCTCTTTGGTCGCGCCTCCACCAACATCAAGAAAGTTTGCTGGCTCTCCACCATATAACTTAATAACATCCATAGTAGCCATGGCAAGGCCTGCACCATTAACCATGCAACCAATTTCACCATCTAAAGGTATATAATTTAAATCCCAATCATGAGCTCTATTTTCGCGTTCATCTTCTTGACTTGCATCTCGCATTTCTTTTAGCGAAGGATGCCTATATAATGCATTGTCATCTATACTTATTTTGCCATCCAAACAAACTAATTCACCAGTTTTAGTTACTATCAAAGGATTAATTTCTAAAAGGTTAAAATCACATTCGCTAAACATACGACCTAAACCCATCATAAGTTTTATAAACTGGTTAATCTGTTTATCAACTAAACCTAATTTAAAAGCTAATTCGCGGCACTGATAAGGTAAAACACCAAGCATTGGGTCAACAATAATCGTATGTATTTTTTCAGGTGTTTGTTCGGCAACTGTTTCTATTTCTACACCACCTTCGGTTGATGCCATAAAAACTACTCGACGTGTAGCTCTATCTACAACTGCGCCAAGATATAATTCACGCTCAATTGCGCTAGCTTCTTCAACTAATACAGCATTAACTGGCTGACCACGCTCATCAGTCTGATAAGTTACTAACCTCGTACCTAATAACGATTGCACGAATTGGCAAATTTCTTCTTTTGTAGAAACAAGTTTAACACCACCGGCCTTGCCACGCCCACCCGCATGTACTTGGGCTTTAATGACAAGTTTATCGGTATTTAATTGACTTGCAACTTTTAAGCAATCATCAACATTAAAAGCAACCTGACCATTTGGTACAGGCAAACCGTACCGAGCTAGTAACATTTTAGCTTGATATTCATGTAAATTCATTGGTATTTCCTAACTAAACATTGAGTAATAGACGCGAAGGATCTTCTAAGAGCTCTTTCACACTAACTAAAAATTGTACTGAATCTTTACCATCAATTAAACGATGATCGTAAGATAACGCTAAGTACATCATTGGTCTAATAACTATTTCACCATTAACAACCACTGGACGCTCTTCAATTTTATGCATACCTAAAATAGCCGTCTGTGGAGGATTTAGGATAGGCATTGATAATAGCGAACCAAATACACCACCATTTGTGATTGTAAATGTACCTCCTTGCATTTCTTCTATAGACAATTTCCCTGCTCTGGCTCTGTCAGCATATTCACCGATAGATCCTTCTATTTCAGCAAGACTTAAAACATCTGCATCACGAATAACCGGCACAACCAATCCACGTTCTGTTGAAACAGCAATACCTATATCATAAAAGCCATGATAAACAATATCATTTCCATCAATAGAAGCATTTACAGATGGGAAACGTTTTAAAGACTCAACTACTGCTTTAGTAAAAAATGACATAAAACCTAATTTTACGCCATGCTTTTGTAAAAATATGTCTTTATAACGTTTACGTACATCCATTACTGCTTTTAAATCTACTTCATTAAAAGTAGTCAACATTGCGGCATTATGTTGAGCCGATAAAAGTCTCTCCGCTACTTTTGCGCGTAACCTTGACATTGGAACACGTCTCTCTTCTCGAGTTGCATTGACTTGAGAAGATGGTTTTATACTAGACTTATCTTTATCTGCTATAAAATTATTCACATCACCTTTCGTTATTCGGCCACCATCACCAGTGCCAGTTACCTCATCTCTTTTAATATCGTGCTCAGCCATTAATCTCCTAACTCCTGGACTCGCTGGCTTTTCAGTACTTGTTGTTTTTTCTATGGCAACATCTTTAGATTCTGGCGCTGTATCTTGCGCTACGGCTTTTTCACCAGCGGCTATTTTTACTAAAACTTGACCAGAAGTTACTACATCACCTTCTTTAAAGCAGATTTCTTTTACCACTCCAGCATCAGTAGCTGGCACTTCAAGTACTACCTTATCAGTCTCAAGATCTAAGATATTTTCATCTCTTGCAACATTTTCTCCTACTTTTTTATGTAGTGCAGCTATAGTTGCATCCGAAACAGATTCTGGTAAAACCGGTACTTTTATTTCAATTAACATACTAATACCCTATTAATTACTTAGTTAGTGCATCATTAACTAATTCTTCTTGCTGTGCTAAATTAGCGGCAGCGCTTCCAGCAGCAGGAGCAGCAGCAAAGCCTCTGCCTGCGTATAATAAAGTTTGATCTGAGTCTAGACATAATTTCATATTATGTTGAGATGCAAACCAAACCCCCTGATTCTGTGGCTCTTCTTGACACCATACTATCTTTTTTGCATTTTTGAACTGTTTTAGAACCTCAACCAACTCATCATGTGGAAAAGGATATAACTGTTCAATTCTAATAATTGCAACATCATTAATTTTCTTATCGCGTCGCGTTTGCAACAGATCATAATAAACTTTACCGCAACACATTATAACTTTAGTTACTTTATTAGGTTCTAGTTCGTCTATTTCAGGAATAACGTTATGAAAACGACCACTGGATAAATCATCAATACTAGAGACAACTAGTTTATGTCTTAATAAACTTTTAGGCGTCATTATAATTAATGGCTTACGAAAATTTCTACGCATTTGTCTTCTAAGCAAATGAAATATTTGAGCAGGCGTAGTTGGCGTACATACCTGAATATTCTGCTGTGCACACAACTGCATATATCTTTCAAGTCGCGCCGATGAATGCTCTGGGCCTTGGCCTTCATAACCATGAGGAAGCAACATAACTAAACCACACAACCTTCCCCATTTTTGCTCACCAGAACTAATAAATTGATCTATTACAACTTGTGCTCCATTAGCAAAATCTCCAAATTGAGCTTCCCACAAAACTAATGCTGTTGGATCACAAGTAGAATAACCATATTCAAAAGCTAAAACAGCCTCTTCAGACAATACAGAGTCAATCACATTAAATTCTTTTTGTGGATTAGTAACTGTATTAGTTAGTGGAATAAAAGTTTTACCTGTATCTTGGTCATGAAGTACCGCATGTCTATGCGCAAAAGTGCCTCGACCACAATCTTGGCCTGATAATCTCACTTCATATCCTTCATGTAACAGACTTGCATAAGCCATATGCTCTGCAAATCCCCAATTCATAAGTAATTCACCTTCAGCCATCTTACGACGCTCATCTAAAAGGCGACGAACTATAGGATGAACTTTAAATCCTTCAGGCAAAGACAGAATCTTATTAGCTAGGTAAGCCACAACATCTTTTTTAATACTTGTATCAACTTCATCTGTCCATTTAGCAGATATATATTTATGCCAATCTACAACAACTTTATTTTTATAACTTTTAGAAACTAAATTTACTACAGGTTCACCCTTATCAAGTTTATTCCTGTATTCATTTCTCATATTATTAACATCTGTCTCTGTTATTATTCCTGCGTCTATTAATTGTTGTGCATAAATCTGTTGTAGAGGTAGAAGTTGCTTGATTTTTTTATACATTAATGGCTGAGTAATTGATGGCTCATCTGCTTCATTATGACCATTTCTACGATAACATACTAAATCAATAACTACGTCTTTTTTAAATGTTCTACGATAGTCAAAAGCAATTTGTGCTGCAAAAACAACTGCTTCTGGATCATCACCATTTACATGGATAATTGGTGCCTGCACCATCTTTGCAATTTCTGTACAGTAATAAGTTGAACGAGCATCATGTGGATTACTAGTTGTAAAACCAATTTGATTGTTAATAACGATATGCACAGTTCCACCAGTGCAATAACCAGGAGATTGAGAAAAATTAAAGGTCTCCATTACAACGCCTTGGCCAGCAAAAGCCGCATCACCATGAATAACGACCGGTAACACTTGTTCCATATCTTCTAAATCTTGTAAACGATGCAATCTAGATCTTGCAGAACCTTCAACGACAGGGCCAATAATTTCAAGATGGGATGGATTAAATGCTAATACAACATGCACAACTTTATCTGTTTCAGTTGAAATATCAGATGAAAAACCTAAGTGATATTTTACATCGCCAGAAATATCCTGATTGATTTTTCCTTCAAACTCTTGGAATAAAATTTCAGGCTTTTTACCAAGCACATTAATCAATACATTTAAGCGGCCACGATGCGCCATTCCAATAACAACTTCTTTAACATCATGGACACAACTATTCCGAACGATTTCATTCATTAAAGGAATTAGCGCATCCCCGCCTTCTAAAGAGAATCGTTTTTGACCAACATATCTTGTAGCTAGATATTTTTCTAGTCCATCAGCTGCAACCAATTCTTTTAATATTTCACACTTTTTCTCTGGACTAAAAGTAGCACGTCCTCGTACTGTTTCAAACCTTTCTTGTAACCAACGAGTCTCTTCTGTGCTTGCAATATGCATATACTGCATACCTATATTTCCACAATAAGTCTCAATCAATAACTTATGAATCTCAGAAAGCGGTAGTTGTACTTTAGAAAAGAAATCACCAGCGTTAAAAAGTTGCTCGTTATCAGCTGCTGACAATTCATGATATGCTGGATCAAGACTAGGAACAACCAGTTTTTCAGCCATATTAAGAGGGTCAAGATTTGCAAAATGGTGACCATGTGCACGATATGCATTGATAAGATCAGCTACATTCATTTGCTTATTATTAACCGCGCTAATACTACATACAGCTGATTTATGTGCAGCAAAATTTAAAAAATAATCGCGTATGGCTCTATGTGATATCTCTCCATTTGCAGATTTTTTAATAAGATCTGTAAATAAGTTCTTCCAATCTTCTGGCACGGAGTCTGGATTGCCTAAAAAATCTTCATACAAACCATCAACATAGGCCATATTACCGCCAGATAAATAAGCTTCGGCCCACTCATTTTGCAGAGTACTGCTAGTCATTTTTTATATCTCCAAAGGATAAGAAAAATTCAAATAATGTCTGACACCATAGAAGTTAATAATAATAAAACAACTTCTAGGTCTCATCTCGTAACATTTGTTTGCGTACTTCTCCAATCGCTCTAGTTGGATTCAATCCTTTGGGGCAAACATTTGTGCAATTCATAATTGTACGACAGCGAAAAACGCTAAATGGATCCTGAAGTTTTCCAATGCGATGTTCCGATGCAGTATCACGGCTATCGGCTAAAAATCTCCTTGCCTGTAATAAACCCGCTGGCCCAACAAATTTATCTGGATTCCACCAAAAAGAAGGGCATGAACTACTACAACAAGCACATAAAATACATTCATACAAACCATCTAATTTCGCTCTTTCCTCCGGAGATTGCAAACGCTCTCTAGCTGGTGGTACGTCATTATTTTGCAAATATGGCTCTATTCTTTCATATTGTTGATAAAATTGACTCATATCTACAACTAGATCCCTGACTACTGGAAATCCAGGTAAAGGCCTAATAATTATTTTATTAGTTTTTAGTTTAGATAAGTGAGTAATACAAGCTAAACCATTATTACCATTTATGTTCATACCATCAGAACCACATACACCTTCACGGCAAGAACGACGATAAGAAAGTGTTGGGTCTTGCTCTGCTTTAATTCTCTCAAGCAAAGTTAAAACCATTGGGTCACTCTTAACATCTATAGTTAACCAATAGTCCTGCATATATGGTTGCTTATCTACCTCAGGGTTATAGCGGTAAATAGACAGACTCACATTTTTTATATCAGTCATGTTTATTCCTCTTAATAAACGCGTTCTTTTGGCTCAAAAGGCTCTACATCATGTGGTTTTACATTTACAGGCCTAAAATCAATAACATCATCACTCATCAAGTATAAGATATGCTTTATCCATTTTTCATCATTACGCTTTGGATAATCTTCACGACTATGGGCGCCACGACTTTCAGTTCTGGTTAGTGCTGATTTAGCTGTAGCATAAGCTGTTGCCATCAAATTGTCTAATTCTAACGCTGTGATAAGTTCAGTGTTAAATACTTTACTTTTATCAAGTAATTTTGCATGCGCTAAACGCTCACGCAATGTATTTAATCGTTCTAAACCTTTTTCTAATACATCGCCAGTTCGAAATACTCCAAAATCTGTTTGCATTACCCTTTGCATTTCATCACGGATAACCGCAGGGCTCTCACCATCTTTTGTATTTTGCCAACGCATATATCTAGCTAAAGATATATCTATATCGTCTGCAGTTACAGATAATTCATCTCGAACTTCATTGGCGGCCCACATTTTCTCAACGTGCATACCAGCTGCACGCCCAAAAACAACTAAATCTAATAATGAATTACCACCTAATCTATTAGCACCATGTACAGAAACACATGCACACTCACCAACCGCATACAAACCTTCAACTACTTCATCTTTGTCATGTCTTCTAGTAATTACTTGGCCATGCATATTAGTTGGAATACCGCCCATACTATAATGACAAGTAGGAACTACTGGTATAGGATCAACTATTGGATCAATTCCAGCAAATTGCTTAGATAACTCACGAATTCCTGGTAAACGAGTTTTAATAAGATCTGCACCTAAATGATCTAACTTCAATTTAACACAATCAACACCGTCAATATTAAAGCCTTTGCCTTGGCGTAACTCTAAAGCGATGGATCTAGAAACAACATCCCTAGATGCTAAATCTTTTACATGCGGAGCGTAACGCTCCATAAATCTTTCACCATCTTTATTAATTAGATATCCACCTTCACCTCTACAACCTTCGGTAACTAAAGTACCAGCTCCAGCAATACCAGTAGGATGAAATTGCCACATTTCCATGTCTTGCAAAGGAATTCCAGCACGTAAAGCCATACCATAACCATCACCAGTATTGATATGCGCATTAGTAGTTGATTGAAAAATACGCCCAGCACCACCAGTCGCAAGAATACATATCCGTGACTGGAAAAATACTATTTCTCCTGTTTCAATACATAAAGCTGTAACTCCAGCTATTTTATTATTCGCATCTTTTACAAAATCTAGAGCGTACCATTCGCTAAAAATCTCTGTTTTAACTCTCAGATTTTGTTGATACAAAGTATGTAGTAAGGCATGTCCTGTCCTATCAGCTGCCGCTGCAGTACGAGCAGCCTGATCACCGCCAAAATTTTTGGATTGACCGCCAAATTGGCGCTGGTAAATTCTACCATTTTCCATACGCGAAAATGGCAAACCCATATGTTCTAACTCGTAAACAGCATCTGGGCCATTTTTACAAAAATATTCAATAGCATCTTGGTCACCAATATAATCAGCGCCCTTGACTGTATCATACATATGCCATCGCCAATCATCTTCATGAGCATTACCCAAGGAAACAGTAATTCCACCTTGAGCTGATACTGTATGAGAGCGAGTAGGAAATACTTTTGAAATCAAACCAACTTTCATATCAGAATCTTTAGCCAACTGATAGGCAGCACGCATACCTGCACCACCTGCACCGATAATAATCGCATCAAATCTATTTCGCGCAATAGCCATTACTTACTGCCCCCAAACTATCATCAAACCCCAAACAAACTGCCAAGCTAAATATACAAAGATCAATGTCTGTAAAGACAAGCGAATAGCAGTACATTTAATATAGTCAGTTGTTACTGTCCAAATTCCGACCCAAGCATGTAACACTAATAACAACAAAGCTAAAACAGTTACAACTTGCACCGAGGTTAATGTAAATAAATCTTGCCATTTATAATAATCAAAAGTAGGATGCGATAAAAAATATCCAAATAAAAAAATCACATACAAAAATAAATAAATAGCTGATACTCTTTGAATCAACCAATCTTTTAAACCATTTCCGGTTAAACTAGTTACATTGGGCACCATATCCAAACCCCTAGAATAATTATTGCTACAAGAGCAGTTATTAGTACAATCAAAGCACTCAACTTAGCTGAATGCATTTCTTCTCCTACACCTAAATCTAAAATCATATGTCGGATTCCAGCTATAGCATGATAAACTAATGAACTAAGAAATACCCAAAGCCCAAATTTCATACTGTGAGAAGCCAACATAATTTGCAAATCATCATAAGATGTGCGAGAGTGCAATGACATAGACAATAAATATAAAGCCAACGGAAGCAGTAAAAACATTCCTATACCTGATAAACGATGTAAAATAGATACAATCGCGGTGATAGGGAATTTTAAACTAGCTAAATCCATATTCACTGGTCGCTTATGGTTCACGATAGGTTTCTTCCTTATTATTAAAATAACGCGGGCTTTGCATACAATAACTAAAACCCTCTATTAATTAAATTACAACGCTGAGTATATACCCAAGATGCTTCAAAATGCAATGTTTTACTGTGTTAACTTTGGAAAATCAAATCAAATATCAACAGAACATTATAGCTCCTAAAGACCTAAGTTGTCCTTTTTAAAAATTCTATCAGCTCGATAACTAGAACGAACTAAAGGTCCTGATGCAACTTCAAAAAAACCCATATCTAGGCCAATTTCTCTAAATTTTGCAAAGTTTTCTGGGCTAACATATCTCTCAACTTGTAGATGATTTTTAGTAGGTTGCAGATACTGACCAAGAGTTAAAATATCAACATTATGATCCTTTATATCTTGCATAGTCTGCAAGACTTCTTCATCTGTTTCACCCAAACCTAACATCAAACTGGTTTTAGTTAAAATACTAGGTTTATAACTCTTTGCATAAGCTAAAACACGCAAAGTTTTATGATATCCGGCCCTATTGTCTCTAACCGGATGGGTTAGTCTTTCAACAGTCTCAACATTTTGAGCAAAAACATCAAGTCCACTATCTAATATAGTCCTAATATCCTTTTCAATCCCTTTAAAATCAGGAGTCAATGCTTCAATCTTGGTCTTTGGGCATAAGGCCTTAATAGCTTGGATAGTACGTGCATAATGCTCAGCACCACCATCAGGTAAATCATCTCTATCTACCGAAGTTAAAACCACGTAATCGAGATTCATAATAGCAACTGTTTTAGCAGCATTTTCAGGCTCTTTAATATCTAAATAACCTTTAGGATTTCCAGTATCTACCGAACAAAATCTACAAGCTCTTGTACACACTTCCCCCATCAACATAATAGTTGCAGTACCATGTGACCAACACTCAGCTATATTGGGGCATTTAGCTTCTTCACATACTGTTGCAAGCTTATGTTTTTTTACTTCTTTTTTTACTTGAGCATAATTAGGACTAACCTGATTTTTTATCCTTAACCAACTAGGTTTAGCAATAGGATTTACAGCCTTGTCATCATCGGCCTTAACACCATCTTTTATAGCCTTATAACCATGTTCAGTTATATATTTTTCACCACTTTCTAATACAACAGAAATATCAGATGATTTTGTCATTTTGAAATTAACTCATAAGTTTTCGGAAATTTACGTCGCATTATATAGATAATTACGCCTAATTCCAAAAATACTAAATAAAAAGATGCCAATACATCACTCAAATAATGATCTGTTAGCATAACTCTACTACTAATCACTAACAAACATATAGACGCCCAATAAATAAAATAGCGTGGAAATAATATAGTCAAACCTATGGCTAAACTAGTTATAGTAGTCGTATGACCAGATGGAAATGAACGAAAATCATGATCAAAGTGCCAACCAAAAAAACCAAAATAATGCTGTTTAAAAAAAACAATTGGGCGCGCTCTACCTGCAATTGTTTTTAATACAAATGAAACTAATGCTGGGCTTAATACAAATAGCCAAAGGGCCCATATTTTTAAAGAAAAAGCTTTATTTCGTAAAATATAAGCAAAAATTATAGCTAAAATAGGTAAACTAACAAGGTATATTTTCAAAAGACCAATATTGGTAATCCATGTTAAAATCATTAAGTTATTACGCAAATCTAGGCTTTCAAAAAACAAAGCAATGTCTCTATCTAAATAAATATAAGAACCAACGACAAAACTCAAAAATAAAATAATGAACCAAGGCCTTAACATTAT
>JAUIBC010000139.1 GCA_030427555.1 Gammaproteobacteria bacterium
TGAGACAGAGCGTCTAACCTTGCGCACATGGTGTGAAGATGATTTAGAGTTCTTGCAGAACCTCTTCCTGATCTGTAGCACGTAAACCGTCCACCTTTTTGATTTGTAAGCGAACTTCATGATACAATTATGAGCAAATTAACTAGTGGTTTTTATCAATGAATCTCTCCGAAGCTATAACTAAGCTACATGCAAACACAGATACCCACTTATTTGATATTGATATCAAAGGTGTCAGTACTTCAGAATTTGCTGACCTAGCCAGCGCAATTCAACAAAACACATCAGCAACCTTTCTAAGTTTTTCGGATGGAAGTCTTAATGCTGAAGCTGCTCAACTCATAGCTGAAGCACTAAGGCAAAACACTATTGTACAAGAGATTGTTGGTATTGAATTATCTAACATTTCAGAATTACTTGTACGAAACCGCTATTTTGCTGCAAAAAAACAACTTGAAGATATATGTTATGCAAATGACCATCTTGGACAGTCATGTAGAAAGTTAAATCCAGAATATGCGCACTCTTTTCGGGAAACTGGGCTGAGAATCATCGCTCACATTGAGCGATTGAAAGCTGACGATCCAACTAAGATAGCGATATTCACTAAGGCACTGAATAAACTAAGTGACTTTGTACAATATAAACAGAATATGGTAAACATCGATGAATTTTTAGTAGACTTAAAAACAAATATTGATTCGGATGATTACAAGCAATTAAGGGCTAGAATTTGTGTTCTTGTTGGGCTTTGCATTATGTTTGCCAGCATAGTTGCTATAACATTTTCCGTAATAACAGGGAGTGCACTCCTAATACCGGCTGCTGCAATTGGTTTAAGTTGCGTGGGGCCAATGCTAGGCGCCGCGGCAATGATTATTGATGAAGCGGGTATCAATAAAGCTGGTGCAGATGGTCAATTAATGCATTATTTCTTTACAAGAACGACCCCAGAGAGGGAGGATGATCGTCAAGTGCTAGATCTTCTTGAGCCATTTGCTGCTCACTGTAATTGATTTAAGTGCAATAGCTTTTCAACTGCTTTTTTAATTATTCACGAGTTTCGCACTTATCTCATGCAGCTTGAAGCATTAAAATTTTAATTTTCTCTTGAATAGCATTTTTAATAACACTCCAGTTTTGTTGATAAAGCGTAGTTTTTTGAGTGACTCTGAGTTTATGTTGCTCAAACCAAGCCGCAATAGCTAGAAAAATATGGTTCCTCTGCGCTCGGCCTGTGCGTGCCTGGCAACGCTCGATTCCACAAGTTTGTTTAATTTCTCGATGATAGACCTCAACCGACCAACGTGCGTCCGTGACTTGCTTTACTTGTTCACGTGTTGGATTTTCCATATTTGTTGCAACAAAATCAATGCGGCCATTTTTTGCCACAAACTTGAATACAAAAATCCAACCATAACCACGTAAATGAACCGAAAGTCCTTCTTCGGGAATATCTAATGTTTCTAATGGAATATTACGATTTACAATACGATTCTTTCTTAATGTTGTTACCCAAATCCACCCATGCGAACGAATAGCTTTCAAATTATCTAAACTTGAATACCATGCATCCATTACTACTGCCGATGGTGTAAGGCCTCGTGATTTGGCAAGGGATAACATATCACAGAAATGGGTGTTTTTAGTTTTACCATCAGTGTCTTTATCATAAACTCGATAATCAATCGGAACAGAAGATTCACTTTCAAGGCCATGCCACAAAAGGTTAATTAAGCCAATGCCAGCTATCACATCATGAGCATTGCCTGAGTATTGATAATTAACTAATTCAATTTTTTTACTACGAGTTTTGGATAAAACTGTATCATCACAAATTAATAAACTTGATTCTGATGAAACAATATATGTTTTCGCTATCTCCCATAAGTCTCGTGGCCTAAAGCATTTATCACTCAACCAACGACTAATACTATCATGAGATATTGGATAAGGGCTTACTTATGATAAAGCAAGACCAGAATAACGCATACTGCTTGCTTGCAAATAGGCTTTATACAGCTCTTTTGTACATTTATGACGAGACATCCTGCAACATCTAATTCTATAAAACTTATGGCCAATTATATCCTAAGTTTCTAAAAGTGCGAAACTCGTGTTATTATGTATTAAATGCAACCTTTGACAAAAAAATGAAATACTGTGACTTAATACAAGGTAACATACCTAATTCATCAGAAGAAACTCAGAATTTTAACATTGAACGATATTCTAATATTCCTTCACATTATTTTATACACTTCAAACGAAATACGCTGAGTTTTACCCAACGCAAGGCACTTCATAACACATGGAAGGCTCGTATTAGTATTCATCCAGATGATTTAGGGAAAGCTTGGGATATTATCTATCCGACTCTAATACGATCAGTAGACTCCTTTAAAGTTGTTGATATGAATAGACTATCTGCTGTAAAGGCTCTTCACAACGAGAAAAAAGATCAGTTGCTGTGTACCGATCCAAATTTTTTAAATGGGGAGATTACACTGTTAAGAGATGCAGGCTGTAAGTTATTTCGGCAGTTAAATAGCACAAAAAATAATACATTATTTCAAATAGTTTATTATTACACCATGGCAATTGCCACTTACCTGATTTTATATCTTGCACCTAAGTCTGATGTGTCTTCGTATGTTGCATCACAACATGAAAAATTGATGCATCAATACAATACTAAAAGTACACATCTACAGCGATTTTCAGACGGGATGTCAGTGACCATTTACATAGCTCCGAGTCGTGAGGATCTAAGTTTTAAGATGTTAAAAACGATTGAGCGTCTCTTATTATTAGATAACATCAGGCCAGGTGTAATTTATCCGACAGATAGGGCTTTGGGAAGGTATACATCTGTTAGACATCCGGGGCGCAGCGTTTATCAAGATGCGGTTTTAGTATCTAGCTATAACCCAGATAATGTGCCAGACTCATTTCCATCAATTCAGTTTTCAAGAGAATTTATATTACAGCCGAATCAAATTAAGCGCAGCGCTTCTTACAATAGTTTTTTCAATCACAATCAAGCAGATTTATCAGAAAAAGAGTATAACGCTGCCGCTTTTTCAATCTGAAGCAATTAAGAACCTTATCTACCTGAGTTCGATGAAAAATTCGTAAATAATAATTAAGGTAACGCCTACTTTTATATATACTTGTTTCGCCAAAAATAAGTTAATAAGAAGGAGGCGTTATAAATGGATCTTACATTATTATTTTGTGATGTCGATGA
Organism: Gammaproteobacteria bacterium; assembly: GCA_030427555.1. GTDB lineage: Bacteria > Pseudomonadota > Gammaproteobacteria > Legionellales > Legionellaceae > 2-12-FULL-35-11. The sequence continues at coordinate 3,251 of JAUIBC010000139.1, forward strand.
TTTTGTGAATCAATATAAGAAAGAATCGATGAATAGACTTGAAAGTACGTTTAAAAAGTACCATTGTAATCCAAAATTATCGGAAAGTGAAATTATGACTATATGCATACTTTTCCATCAATCAAGTTATAGAAATTTTAAGGCATTTTATTTAGAGCAGGTGATTAGACAACTAAGTTCTTTTTTTCCCAATTTGGTTTCATATAACAGATTTATTGAGTTAAAATCATCAGCAATGACCATATTGGCAGCATATTTAACATCTAAATTTGATAAACCAACAGGCATATCATTTATCGATTCCACACCTATCCAAGTGTGTAAGTCTAAAAAATGTCTCGTAATAAAACCTTTAAGGGCATAGCTAAAAAAGGTAAATCTACTATTGGATGGTTTTTTGGTTTCAAATTACATTTAACAATAAATGAACAAGGTGGCTTATTGTCAGTAAAAGTTACAACGGCAAATACTGATGATAGAACGCCTGTTCCTGAGATGATAAAGAATATAGTTGGTAAGTTATTTGGAGATAAA
>JAUIBC010000140.1 GCA_030427555.1 Gammaproteobacteria bacterium
CCTTTATTAATTACCGCCTTGCGCGCATCACCTGCCAAAGTAGGCTCCATACGTTGTGCTTCTCCGGCTACTACTTTATCCTCAACTTTTGGTGGAAAAAATATAGCCTTAATCACACTCCAAGAGCCTTTGTTACCTCTCTTAATTTGTGCAGCGTCACGCATTGTATCATATTGATCTAATACCTCGGCAAGCTGATACAAAGCCTTTTTCTTGACAATTACTGACGGCTTACCATCTTTAATGTCTGTATCAACTGCATCTATAGCAGCTTTCGCCTGCCGTAGCCGAACTTTAAAGTCGTCATTCTTATCAATTTGTTGCTTAAAAGCTTTGTTCTGCATATCATTTATTATACCGTCTGTATTTATACCCAACATGTCAGATAATCTACGTGGATCTCCTAAAGTCTCTGTGGGCGCTAAAGACTCTATGCCCTTTTTAGCTAAATTTGATAAACCTGTTTTAGCTCTGTCAAATACGCTGCCTCTTCTAGCAGTGCCAGCACTTGGTTCAGGCTTCTCTTGCGCTTTCAAAATACTATCTATAGCCAATGCAAAACGGTCGTACGTTTGCATAGCGAGGTTTTTTGCCTTCTCTTGATCCTCACTACCAGAATCAGCTTTCTCCCATAGGTTCTGTAACTCTTCTACAATATACTTTTTTGTAGACTCATCACTGCCAGAGCTTTTACCAGACATACTAATTCTCCTCTATTTTTTTCACTCTCCTATTTAGTAAGTATAAACACATAATAAGAGAAATTGGCTTTTCTCTATATGTACAAACAGTTAAAAATGCTGCTATTTTTTCAATGCCACTTGTTAATTGCATAAGTGTAATTAATCATAAATGCATCATGAGTTGTATTTGCACATATGAATCTAAAAGCTAAATACATGCATATACATCTTGACTTCTGAACCAAAATAGTATACCACCTCACTAACTTAAAAGTGAGGACATTAACAACCACTAAGGACTCATACATATGGACAACGAGTGCATCATAGAAAGGTGGCATGCTCATAATCCTTATGTTATTCTTGCCTGGCATAAGGTAATAGCATGGAGGTTGTAAATGTCATATAAGGTTAGAGTTGTTGTCGAAAAAGTTGATACTAGAACTGGTAAGGTTGTGGATAGAGATTCGAATGCAGAACATAAATTAATAAATCCTAGAGACATTACAGACCTTGGACTTAGACATAAAGTTCAAATCCAAATTTTAAAGCATTTGCAACAATATATCCTGAATGAACAGGTGGCCATTATATCTAATGATACTGGAGCATGCAAATATTGTGGTGGTGCTTTAAATAAAATAGGGTACAAAGAATCTAACTTTCACGCGGTATTTACTGACCATAAATTAAAGGTACAACGTAATATTTGCACCTTATGTAATAAGCGCAGTATTCCAAGTAGAGACCATTTCAAAGTGTGGGGTCACGCGACCCTTGTACTATCATCTACCATCTTATTACTATTTGCACTAAATCCAGGATACCATTTTGTAAAATGATTCTTCAATTCGTTATTTAGGGTTTTCACTCTTATCTGCAATAATAAATGAGCTCCTTTTTGAGTCCATCTCATTTGTTGTTTTTTTACCATACGTTTGCTAACCAATTCATTTACTGTAGATTCAACAAAAGATGTTGAAACAGTTTCACCATATTTATATCTCTCGTCATAGTTTACAATTAACTTTCGGTTGTTTGTCACGTAGGTTTCAAATTCGTTAAAATATTTCTCAAATTTAAGCTCATTATCTGTTTTATTTTCGGATGATATTTCTATTTCATCCGATATGGATTCAAAATATTTTAGAGACTTAAACAAGTTACCATGCCATAAATTCCATTTTACTTTTTCAATCATAGGCTCTATAACGTCCCGCAGACGTGGTCGGAGAGACTTAACCATATTCATTAAAACTGTTATACGCATGGTTATATGAAACCAGTCTAAAATATGCTCTGATTGTGGGCTTAAATGAGATTGCAGATTTCTCAGATTTTCAGCACCATCTGACAAAAAAGTTATTTGTTGATTTAATTGCAATCCTTGATTAACAAGCATGTCATGCAACCTGCGTTTAGGTTTTTTATCATAAGTCGAGACATATCCAAATCTTTTAGATGTATTTGTTTCATGTACGCTTTTACCAACAATTACTTCGAAGCATCCAGCTTTTCTATTTTCATCATCACGCGCACGAACATAACCACCGTCAATACCAACGGTTAATGGCAATCCAGGCGTGGGCAATTCTTCCCATTCTTTAATGCATCCATCAATAAATGTGGACTTTTCGTCATCAAGCTCTGACTCAATACGCTCTGATACCCTACGTGCAGTTTTAAACACTGAAGAAGAGTCTACCTCTATTGGTAAAATATCTTCTAATAATTTTGCTGTCATCCCATAAGACATTAATGACGCCCATTTTGATTCCAAATATTCCAGTTCAGGAGAAGTTCTGTTTTTCAACACCATCGTCAACGGGCTAAATGTGCCACATTGGTGCTCTTTGCATCCGCAGTTTACTAACCTTGGACTTTTTATGTTAATTTTACCAAATAACGTTCTGTATACCAGAGAGCAATAGCCTTTAACTATTCTAGATTTTTCGCAAGAAGAACAAGCTCTAGCAGATTCTAAGTAAGATTTAACCTGTTCGGCTATCATGCATTTTTGCAGTTCACTATTAATTGCTTTTGACTCTTGTAACGATAACCCTAGAGAATTTTGTGTCAATGAGCTTCTATTTATCCTGTGTATTTCTTTAACTATATTTCTTCCATCTTCACCCTGAATTACTAGCTGTAGCACTGCTTTCATAAATATAACACCTCGTCCATATACTCTTCCCAGTCGGGATCCTTATTCGCAAATTTACCTAATAGTATATTAGTTTCTTTGCGATCAAATTTATTACGCTTAACCCAATATGCTAATTCATTTAGTGTACCTCTTAGACATTCAATATCATCGCCATCTTCTTTGATTTCATCAACTCTGGATGCAATAATTTCCATGATTCTATAATCAGAATAATACTCATCAAGCTCCATATAGGCATAGGCCCCACCACAATCTTCTGGTGGACCAGCCCTGCTACCCGATATACACAGTGGGTAAGAACGTTCTTTGTTACTTTCAAGTATGTCTTCTAATCGAACTTCAACTTCCCAGTCAGATGTAAAATTATATTCGTACAAAAATTTTTCATATTTACACAAGTTAAGGGATCCAATAGTAGTCTCATCAGCATCTTCTGCATAATCCATATATCCTGAATATATACCATAGGTTTTACCTTTAATTGTAAACTGATGAAGGTGGTAGTTAGTCCAACCATAAGACATTTGAATCGCGTGATGTAGATCTCCAAGTGTGTGATTATTTGTTATTAGTAGGCGTCGCCATATTAGGGGATTTATTCCTTTGATATAATATCGTAATTGATATAAAATGTTATTTTCCATCGTAATCTTAGCAGCCATCTTGCGGAAGAGGGATTATCACATATAACAATGGCTTTAGTAAACTACCTTAGCCTTATGACCCCACACTTTGAAATGGTCTCCTCGTATAGGCTAAAGTTGCATCTTCGGACGAAATGTTCCCTTAGGTCGAGTAGCTTTCTTAAAAGTCGCATAAGCTCTTATGGTACAATAGCCCCTCATTAGATGAGGGT
>JAUIBC010000027.1 GCA_030427555.1 Gammaproteobacteria bacterium
TTAGGATAATGTACTGCTGTAGGAATACCTTGCTCTTGTAACTTTTGCTGGATAAAGTCACGGTTATCAATTTCAATAGTATATTGTGCAAATACACTCTTATTATAATCTGCAATATATGGTTTATTTATACTATCAGGTAATAACTTAGCATAAATTTCTGCTACTTGCTGCCGCATTTCTATTTCCTCAGCAAAAATCTGCAATTTTTCCAATAAGAAAGCGGCTTGCATAGTGTCAAGTCTTCCATTAATTCCAAGACTTGTATGATGATATCTACCTGATTGACCATGTATTCTAATTTCAGTCATTTTATCAGCTAAATTACTATCATTGGTAAAACATGCGCCTCCATCTCCATAACATCCAAGAGGCTTAGATGGGAAAAAGCTTGTACAAGCAATTGTAGTTAACGAGCAAGATCTACGGCCTTTATAAGTTGCGCCAAAGCTTTGTGCAGCATCTTCAATAACAGGGATATTATGCTTAGCAGCAACAGTATTTATTGTATCAAAATCAGCACATTGCCCATAAACACTTACTGGCATAATCGCTTTCGTTCGCGAAGTTATAGCCATTTCAATTAAATTTGGATTGATATTATATGTTAAAGGGTCAATATCTATGAAAACCGGTTTCGCACCTAATAATAATATAACCTCGGCTGTTGCAAAAAAACTAAAAGGCGTTGTAATTACCTCATCTCCAGGCCCAACACCCAATGCCATCAAAGCAATATACAAAGCATCTGTACCACTAGATACAGTTAAAGCATGCTTAACTCCCACAAAATCAGCTAATTTTTCTTCTAGTTCAAAAACTTCTGGTCCCATAATAAAAGAGTTATGAGACAATACATTTTTAAATCTAGCAAGTAATTTATCTTCGATTCTATTAGCTTGTGTAGCCAAATCTATAAATTGCATATATTATCCTTTTAAAAGTGCCAAGCGATATTAGCAATGCATTTGACTTTCGTCAATAATTCTTAACTAAACCACAGGGCAAAATCATACTTTGATGTATAAAGCCATCATACACATTGCCTACTTTAGCTTTCATATGGCTGTTGTAATATTTTCAGCAACATTTTCTAACCCAATTCTTGTTGCATATCTTTTATAAAAGTAACCTCTGATAATATATGTGATTTGAATCAGGTTTATGGGAAAGAACTAATACTACTCGGCGTAAGATGAGTTATTAATTTGAAAATATGTTAAAGTTCCAAGCTTTGTAAACCTTATCTGAGTACCGTAACCCATTAAGGAGCGCTAGCGGATTAAGGGAAAATCGCATTGCATTAAAGCTGTTCAACATTTCATACAAGCTACATGTTACCATAAGTTTAATTAAAGCTATTTATTTTAACGCCACATAGATTTTGAGTCATATCTTTAAGCAACTTTACTCGCTCGGCAAGCCAGATAAGCTCTTCTCCAGTAACATTATAGCTAGGTTTGTACCTGGCATCTACATAAGCCTTGCGTAATAATTGGAAGCGATGCTTTTCTTCTTTAGTTCTTTGTGGAAAAATCTTTAAAAACTCAGGCTCTTGGCTATTTACATATGTGTATAATTTTTCTAAATCATGGGTGTTAGGCTTATAACGGGTAAAAACGAGCAAAATAGTACTGAAAAAACGTTCTGTTGCTTGATGTAGCAAGAATGCAGCTAAATTATAATTTTTTTTATCAAAATAAAATTGATATCCATCAAGAAACTCAGTCGCACTTTCAAACCAATAATCGAAATCTTCTTTAGCAAGCTTCTGTCTTTCTTTAGGAGTTAATTCTTTAGGTTCACTTAAGGTAAACTCACCAGAATCATATAAGCAAATACCTTCTTTTCTAATATCATTAAAAAAATATTGTGCTTTTCTAAGTCGGCGGTTAATAAAATCAATTTCATGGGCAATTACACTAACAGGTGTGCGACTAACTTGGCGCAGGTTATTGCTTAGAATATTATCTTGCTCAAGTTTCATCGCTTCATATTCTTTTGCGGTAATTGCTAAAATATCGTAATCGCTTTGATACTTATAATGTACGCCATCTTCCGCGCGTTCTTCAACCCAGTTATTTCCAGCGTAACTTCCGAACAAAATAATCATCGCAACCTCAGAATGGCGTTCACGAATCTCTGTCACGATATCTTGTAATTCATGTTGCTTATATTTGGGCAAATGTTTAATAGAATATTGCATCGCTCGGCATTCCTTTCCAACTTGCGTTTTTCTAGGATTATATCGTGTTATTAATTTGAAAGCATCTGTTAAAGCTCCAAGCTTTGTAAATATTAGATGGGTGGTAGCCAGGTTTTGAATATATTAATTAATATCTCTATGCATTAATTAACAAGACTGTATTGTTAAAATAAAACAACCACTTTGTTTTGACAGAAAATATGCTGATATTTAACTCATTATTAACGATGGATCAGTTATATGCAGAAGTTATAATTACAATTATATCATAACACATAAAAATGCCACTTATTTTGTCTTATTGATCAAAAAGCGCAGGAAAGATTGAATAAAGCCATTTATTTTTCTTCTACACCTAACTTTAAATTACAGACTATCAGTTTATGTGGATGAGAATGGAAATTATGCTATTACCACGAAGCATTGTTGCGCAGCAATTTAGTGACTTTTTAAGGACACTGGTTTGCTTCAGCCACAAGTGGCTTCGCAACGACAGTTATACTGCAAAAAAGATGTTCCTTTATTTTTTGTGAAGTATAGACATACCTTTTAGGCCAGGTTTTTCACCAGATTCGACCTCTTGTGATTTGCCGAAGAATTTTGGGTCAAATGCTTCCTTTGACTGTTCTTCTGCAGTTTTTTTGAATTTTTCGATTATTTTATTGATATCTCTTTCTAACGCTGGCAGCCCCATTTCACTAAACGGAATTTTAATAGAGGTTATTTCATCTTTCACTTTTTTATAACATGGCAAATAGTCTTGTTCATCAAGATAGGAATTGATTAAACCAAAGATTTCATTAGGTATGAGTATCAGTGTTTTAGACTTACCTTTCTTATGAATCACCTGATTATAAATTGGATTTAATTCCGGAACTTGTTGTAACTCTTCTAATTTATGCTTGATAATATTTGATGCCTTTTCATAAATAGATTTTTTAATTACCTTGTTTTTTAATACCCTTGGCAATAAGCTTTTTATTCGTTCAATATCTTTGTCATCCGCTACTATATAAGATAAGCTTGTACAACCAGAAAATGCATAAATCCCAATACTGGTAACGCTATTAGGGATTTCAATGCTTGCTAAGCTTCTGCAACCAGAAAATGCACCCTCCCCAATATTGGTAACACTACTAGGTATTTCAATGCCTGTTAAACTTTCGCAACCAGAAAATGCATAAATCCCAATACTGGTAACGCTAATAGGTATTTCAATGCTTGTTAAACTTTCGCAACCCTCAAATGCCCAACTCCCAATACTGGTAACGCTATTAGGGATTTTAATGCTTGTTAAGCTTCTGCAACCAGAAAATGCAAAACCCTCAATAGAAGTAACACCATTGGGGATTTCAATGCTTGTTAAGCTTTCGCAAAGATGAAATGCATAAAGTCCAATATTGGTAACGCTATTAGGGATTTTAATGCTTGTTAAGCTTTTGCAATAATGAAATGCAAGTTCTCCAATATTCGTAACACTATTAGGGATTTCAATGCTCTTTAATCTTATACAACCAAAAAATACATTATCGTCAATATTGGTAACACTACTAGGCATTTCAATGCTTGTTAAACTTTTGCAGTCACGAAATGCCTCTCTTTCAATATTAGTAACGCCATTAGGGATAGTAAAACACCCGTTTTTACTGATATCACTATCTGACACCTTTATCAAGGTTCTTCCGTCAGGAGATATTTGCATCGTTTTGCCTTTTGAACATAGCTCTTATAGTTAAATAATATCATAATACCACCAAAATGTATAATATTTTACTTGTAAATATTTTGCTCTGGCAATATTTTATCAGACTGCGTAGCGGCAAAATGGAATATCTTATTTTGCCGCTACATCTAAAAAAGAATAATTGACAAATACTTATAGAGAGTATTTAATATTTCCTCTTTAGTAACATCTAATTATGATAAAACTAGTTTGCGGAACGAAATCAAATACTAAACTTAGTTTTTTCTAAAAATGTATACCAATTAATTATAAAAAAGATATACTTTCAATCACCATAAATTAAAAGGAGTTTTAGTTGTTTGTTAAAGCTATATATAACACTATTGCTAATCATTATGATAAAGCTGACTATTTTGGTGCAATTAGCCTAAGTCACAAATGTGCAATACAACAAATTAATAAAAATATCACCAATGGTAATAACCTTCAAATTTTAGATTTAGGGGTAGGTGATGGCGCTTTTTTAGCAAAACTTAAAAAAATAACTCCTAATGCCAAATTCACAGGTATAGATCTCTCTAAAGAAATGTTAAAACAAGCTAAAAACCTGCTTGATTTTACCGCAATAGAAGGAAGTGCTGCGAATGCAACCACTTACCTACCAGCACATAGTCAAGATTTAGTAATGGCACATTTTATTAATGCATATATACCTACAGATGTATTATTTCATGAAGCGCAAATGCTCACGAAAGCAAATGGTTATTTCTCCATTATTTCTACAACCTATGAGTCTTTTCCACTTGCTCAAAAATATTTAGCTGATTTTATAGCTAAAGGCACAATATTAAGCAATATCGTTGGTCATTATTATAAGGAAGTAGTTAAAAAAACTACCGTGGCAGCAGGCCAAGAAGACTTATTGAATTTTGTGACCCAACATAATTTTTCAGTAGTAGAACATGAAAGAATAAAAATCGACTTAACTTTCCAAAATATAGACGAGTTAGTATCATTTGGTATTGACGGCGCATGGTTTTTAAATATTCTTTCAATTCCAACAATGTTACCTAAAAGCTTCTTGTTACAACGTATAAAACGTTTATTTGAAAAGATATTTGTCTTTCCATACCATGATACTCATATTATTGACGTAGTTTTAGCAAAAAAATAAATAAAACATTATTTAAAAGTTTTGCACAAGAGTATTTTTAAATTAACGACTAGCTTTAAGTCCTTTTCCTCCTAAGGCTCGGTAATTATACCTTGGAGCTTCTGGAGGATATCCATAGCCAAGATCGGCTAGTTTCTTAATAATTTGCAAATATTTTTCACCCCACTCACCAGGATCAAAATTTATAACAACAACGTTATGATTTAAATTAATAATAGATTCAAACGCCTTTCTTTGTGCTAATTGGTGACCATCAAAACTTACCTCCGATTCAATCTCACCACCACCTTCGCTATCTTTAATTTTTTCTATTAGAATTCCTATCATTTTCTCAATTGTATAATATAACTTACACATTGAGATACCAACAGTATACATCTCACTCCCTTTAGAAGTTGAAAGAATGTTACCATAATCAAATATTGGATAAACAAATTCTACTTCGCCAGTTTCTGTAACCATTTCAGGCTGAATAATCTCAACGACATCTTTGCTAGGTATTTGTGGAGAATTAATTTCTAATTCAAAATAGGCCCAATTACTCCATATTTGGTAAATCCCTGTAATTTGCCCTAACAAATCAACATCATCATCAATAGCAAATAATGATTCATCATAATCTTCCGCTGTTACTGCGAGTTCATTTTCTTCTATTTTTGATGGTTCTATATCAGGTTCAAATTCTGGCTGACTTTCATCCGTATTATTAGTTTTATCTACCATAAAAATCTCTTATTTTACTTATATTAAATCAATACTAGCCTAATTTATGCTAAAAATCCTTAATTTAGAATATTGGTAATACATACTAAAATTATTTGACTATTTAAACAAATAATTACAAATACAAACAGATGCTATTATTCCTGCTAAGTCAGCTAATAAACCTGCTGGTATCGCATGCCTAGTATGACGTATGCCTACAGAGCCAAAATAAATAGCAATTACAAAAAATGTAGTCTCAGTACTACCCATCATAGTAGCAGCTGTTTTAGCAATAAAAGAATTACCACCATTTTGCTGAATCAAATCCGCCATTACACCATTAGCAGCACTACCAGAAAAAGGCCTGATTAAAGCTAAAGGCAATAACTCTGTTGGCATACCAACAGCAGCTAAAACAGGAGCTAATAGCATATTTAAAATTTCAAAAAAACCAGAAGCACGTAGCATGCCGATACCAACCATAAATGCGATTAAGTATGGAATTAAACCTACAACCAATTCAAATCCTTCTTTAGCTCCAATAATAAAAGAATCAAATACGTTAACTTTTTTTATTGTTCCATAAAGTGGTATGCCTACAACAAAAGACAAGAACAATAGATTTGAAATAATGCCAGAAACACTACTCATAAATTATCCACCTGCTTAATTCTATATGCTGGTAATTTAGCTAATTGTTTAACTGCAATAATTGCCACTAAAGTTGAGAAACTAGTAGCCACTAATGAACTAAATATAACACTAGTAGGATTACTACCACCATTAGCCGCAAGATAAGCAATAGCGGTAGCTGGAATTAATTGAACACTTGAAGTATTTAATGCAAGAAAAGTACACATGGCATTACTTGCAGTATGCGCACATTCATTTAATTTACTTAACTCTCGCATGGCTTGCAAACCAAATGGGGTTGCAGCATTGGCCAAACCTAACATGTTTGCAGAAATATTTAATATAATTGCCCCCATCGCAGGATGATCAACTGGTACTTCTGGAAATAATAACCGCATTACCGGACTCAAGGCTCGTGCTATTTTATTAACCAAACCTGACTCCGTTGCTATTTTCATAATCCCAAGCCATAAGGACATAACTCCAGTCAATCCTAAGGCTACTTCAAATCCAATCTTTGCATATTGAGTTACAGCATTAACAACGGCATCTAAACGCCCTGTGAAGGTTCCTACTGTTACCGAAATTAAGAGCATTGCAAGCCAGATGATATTTAACACCCTTGCTCCTTGCTTAACATAAATATAAACTATAATCAGAACACATCATATGGTATTTTTCAATCTTAAAATACTATATGTGATTAATTAAGGGGAAGCATGAAAAAAATATTTAATTTTGTTTTATTAGCGATCTTTATAAACACTTTTTCTGTTCAAGCTGCTACAATCACTAAAAATTCCCCTGCATATCAAAAAACGAACTCACAAATTTCTACAATAATAAATAAGTTAAACAGCAAACACTTTACAAGTTTCTCAGCTAAAGTAGCATATATTAATCAATTATTTTTTAATAAACCTTACGCATTTAATGCATTGGGAGAAGGTAAAACTGGTGAATTTGACGATAATCCTTTATATAGAATTGATGCTTTTGATTGTGAAACCTACGTAGATACCGTTATAGCTTTGGCACTAGCAACTGATTTACAAAGTTTTCAAGGTTTAATTCGTAAAATAAGGTACAAAGATGGCAATGTATCTTTTATAAATAGAAATCACTTTACATGTCTAGATTGGAATAAAAACAATCAGAAACAAGGTATAACTAAAGATATTACAAATAATATCAAAGATAAACAAAATAATTCTATAGCTAAACAAGCAAAGACCTATATCGACAAACCAAATTGGTATAAAAACATGCCTATTGAGAGAATTAGGCAACAAGGATTAGATGACCAAGCAAAAGATAAAAAATTATCAGACTTACGAAAAAGAGGATCAAAGCTTAAAAAGACCATGTCTACCATCGCATATATTCCATTAAACAAAATATTTTTCCTAGATGACAAGGTGGACAAAGAAATTATTAAGCAAATACCAAATGGAGCAATTATTGAAATAATAAGACCTAATTGGGACTTATGTAAAGTCATTGGAACACATTTAAATGTTTCGCACTTGGGCTTTGTAGTTTGGAAAAATGATAAACCATATTTTATTCATGCTTCATCAGATAAATTAATGATTGTTAAGACATCATTAATTGAATACTTAAAAATTGCTAAAGAAAATCCAAGTATTAAGGGTATAAATATTCAAATAATTACTCCAAATACATAAATTAATGATGATTAAATGAAATTTAATTGCGAAAATCATCTAAATACTTAATAATATTTTGCTTAAGATATCTAATAACACATGGGAGTTATAATGTCAGTAAGGAATACAGACAAACGAACCAGTTTCAAAATAATAACTCTACTATGCTTAATCTGTTTAACATTAAATTCTTGCTACAAACCTCCGTATAACGACTTTGAAAAAGAGCCACCTAACCTTAAATCATCTGCTGCTGGTTTTGGTTTAGGAGCAATAGTTGGCAGTTTACTCGGACAAACTCTAATTGGCCTTGCGATAGGCGGTACTGCGGGAACAATTGTTAGTATTTATCGCAATAATAAACAATCTGTTCTTGATGAAATTAGAAAACAAGATATGCAATATATTGAATATGGGGATACTATGACTTTAATTATCCCAACAGATCATTATTATCAGTTTAATAGCCCTAAATTCAATGCAATCTGTTATGCTGGTTTAGAAAACATAATAAAACTATTAAGATTTTATCCTAAAAGTCACATATATATAGCAGCATTTACTGATGACGTTGGAAGTACATACCATAAACAAATGTTAACTAGAGCTCGAGCTAATACGATGTTAACCTTCCTGTGGGCACATAATATTTCAGCAAGTATGTTAACTGCCAAAGGTTTTGCAGATAAATTACCAATTGGTAATAATAAATTGATACGTGGCAGCGCATATAATAGACGCATTGAACTTCAATGGTCGAATGTAGAAAAAAACCCACAGCCAAAACCAAAAAAACCAGTGCCAATTCTTAAAGGGTATATAAAATAAAAAATACGATTTAATACAGTGGGTACTGCAAAAAAATGGGATTACTTGCTAATTATTCCATCTTTTTGCATTAACCTCATGCCATTGATTGACAATTCACCGCGATAAAAGCATCTTCGGTGCAAAATAACAATGCTCTAGCTACATATAATATCGATAATGTAAATTTTTTATGGTATTATTGTTGATTTTAAACAAGCAAAGATACTCATGGCCTACGCATAAAAAGACAAGAGAATAACATTAGTCTTTGCGAGCAATAGCGAAGCAATCTAGCGTCCTTAAACATCTCTAGATAGTTTAACTTAATTCGCAATTACAACATCGTGTTTTTAATACTTAGGTCCTGCAAAGATAATCGTTTTCTTAGGGTATATAAAGATGCATCCACTACTAAATATTGCCATTTCAGCGGCGCGTCAGGCTGGAAGTTTAATTTTGCGTTTTTCTGAACAAATATATCGCTTAAAAATTCATGAAAAAAGAGAGAATGATTTTTGTAGTGAAGTAGATCTTAAGGCCGAGCAAGAAATTATTAATACTATATTAAGAGCATATCCAAAACATAGTATATTATCTGAAGAACGCGGCAAATTAACTAATGATTCAGAATATCAATGGATTATTGATCCACTAGATGGTACGAGCAACTATTTACATGGTTTTCCTCATTATTCTATATCAATTGCGGTGTTACATAAAAATCAAGTAGAGCATGCGGTTATATATGATCCTCTGCGCCATGAGTGTTTTTCTGCAAGCAGAGGTAGTGGCGCTCGTCTGAATGATCACAGAATTAGGGTTAGCAACAAAACTAAGCTCAATAATTCTTTGCTAAGCGTGCAATTACCAGTTAGAAAGCCTGAATACATTCAGGAATATACGAATTGGTATCAAAATGCTGCTCTTGAAATTGGCGGTGTTAGATCAACAGGTTCTGCTGCTCTTGATCTTGCTTATGTAGCGGCAGGAAAACTCGATGGTTGCATATTAAAATATATACAAATTTGGGATCTTGCTGCTGGTAGTTTGATTGTTGAAGAAGCTGGCGGTTTTGTAAGTGATACAGATGGTAGTAAAAACTATTTAAAAAGTGGTAACATAATAGCTGCATCACCTAAAATTTTCAAAAAATTACAACAAACTATTAAAACATGAATCAAAGATCCTTTTTGAAGTGGGCTGGTAATAAGTATAATTGTCTTAAGTATTTATTACCTGAGTTTCCCAGTTCAAAAAGATTAATAGAGCCATTTACAGGATCTGCAACAGTTTTTTTAAATACGAATTTCACAAACAACATTCTAGCTGAAGAAAATTACGATTTAATTAACTTATTTGAGTCTATTCAAAATGGTGGTGAAGATTTCATAACATATTGTCGTGGTTTATTCAGCAGTGCAAATAATTGTAAGGAAAAATATTATTTTTTGCGCAATAAATTTAATCAAGAATCTGATCCAAGAAAACGAGCTGCTCTTTTTTTATATCTTAATAAGCATGGTTATAATGGGTTGTGTAGGTACAATAGTAAAGGAATTTTTAATGTACCTTTTGGCCGTTATATTAAGCCATACTTTCCAGAAAATGAATTACGAATTTTTATAAAAAAAAGTAAAACAGCTAAATTTTTACATGCAAATTTTTATGAAACATTTAAATTAGCCAAACCAGGAGACTTTATATATTGTGATCCACCATACTCTCCTATTAAACAAGAAACAAATTTTTCCTCGTATACAAGGAACAAATTTAGTGAAGAAGATCATATTAAGCTTGCGCAAATTGCCAAAGAAACTGCAAAGAAAGGAATTAGAGTAATTATATCCAATCATGATACAGAATTTACTCGCTTTAACTACCAGGAAGCACAAATAAAATCTTTTCCTGTACGAAGATATATTAGTAGAAATTGTGAAAAACGCATTTTGGTAAATGAGCTTATTGCAATATTCTGATAGCAAAACTACTTTCTCCACTAGCAATAAACAAAAAAAACGCTCCTGTCAAAGCTAAAAATGGGCCAAAAGCAATTGGGGTGTTACGAGGTTTTCGTAATAAAAATAAATATATTGCGCCAAAAATTATACCTAGTATTGAAGATATTATTAAGATATACGGAAGCATACGCAAGCCAAACCATGCACCAAGGGCTGCAAACAATTTAAAATCCCCTCCTCCCATGCCAATCTTACCAGTTAATAGATAATACCCTTTAATAAAAATCCATAAACCTAAATATCCGCATATAGTTGCATATATTGCATCTGGTAAGCTCGTATATAAATTATTAATATTTGCTAATAGTCCTATCCATAACAAAGATAATGTTAAGCAATCAGGTAGAATTTTTGTATTTATATCAATAAAACATAAACAAATCATTATCCATATAAATGGCAAAACATAAATTAACTGCCAACTAAAATCAAAAATATAAACCGCAAGCAAAGATAGCATGGCAGTTAAAATCTCAATAATTGGATAAAACCAAGAGATTTTTTGTCTGCAATTAGAACATGAGCCTCGCAAAATAAAAAAACTTATAACTGGAATATTATACCAAAAAGGTATTTTAGCTTTGCAGTGCGTACAATGTGAGCGCATTGTAATTAAATCTAATTTTTCATACCGAGAATCAAGCGGGATCCTCAAAGTTATTTGGCAATTTTTTTCCAAGTCAGAAAATATCATCTTTGGCAAACGAACAATCACTACATTTAAGAAACTTCCAACGCATAAAAATAAAATACCAAGAAAAAAATAACTAAAATATGGATGTAAAAGCCAAAAGTTATAATAATTGGTTATCATACAAACGCTCCAACGTTAATAATGGGATAATAAATGGCAAAAACTAAAAAACCAATTATTAATCCTAGAAAGGCCATAATTAATGGTTCTAATAATGAATGCAAAGTAATAAATGAATTTTGAATATCTTTATCATAAAAATTTGTTAGATAACTTAACATTTCTTCAAGATTAGACGATTCGTCACCTAAGCTTAATATATTTATTACTGTTTTTGGAAAAAAATTACTATTATTTAATGCTACTTTAAAGCTTTCCCCAGCCGCGATTCTAACTATTAAACTATTAACAAAATCCAAGTAAACATGATTTTTAGCAACTAACTTTGCATGTTGCAAACATTCTAACAAAGGGGTTCCTGATGTATATGTTGCATATAATATATTTATACATTTTGCTAAAATTAATTTATGGAAAAGTTTACCAAAAAAAGGTATTAGCAACGCTAATTTATCAATAAATTTCATGCATTGTTGAGAATTATTATAAAGAAAAAGGCCCAAACAAATACTTACAATAAAGAGAAAAAAACAGCTTAACCAATTATATTGAATAAAGTCAGTCATAGATATAATTAACTTAGTAATAAAAGGTAAGTTAGCACCAAAGCTTGTATACAACGCTGTAAATTGTGGAATAATCAACAGAATTACACTAATTAGAACAATTAAAGTTAGAAAAATTAATAATATTGGATACAACAAAATTTTTTGCAATTTTTGTCTAAATTGTTCTGCTTGCTGCATATAATTTGCAAGTTTGGTAAAAACTAAGTTTGGTGCGCCGCTATTTTCTGCAATCTCAATCATATTGCAATAAAAAGAGTTAAAGACCGATGGGTATTTACGTATGCCAACGGAAAACTGAATACCTGATTCTACTTCATTAATTATCGTATATAGCAACTGTTTAAAAATATAATTACTCTGATAGCTTGCTGCTAATTTTATTGCCTGAATAAATGACATGCCTGCAGCTAAAGTTGCGGCAGTTTGTTGAGTAAATGAGGTTAAATTTTTACTAGATATATAATTCCCAAGAAAAAAGGTTTTAAACCTGTTTTTTTTAGAAATAGATTTTACTATAACTTTATTATTTTCCAATATTTCTTTAACATTAGACTTTCGATATGCAATGATATGACCAGAAGATTTCTCTCCTAGATAATTTATTCCTTGCCAAAAATATATATTATACCTCAACCACACGTTGTAATTCCTCAAAACTAGTAATACCATTTTGCACCAAATTTAAACCTGCATTTTTAATAAGTTGCATCCCTTCCTGACAAGCTAAATCTTCAAAATTGCTTATATCAAAATTGTTAGATGTTAAGTTTTTGGATAATGAATGAGAAATAGGCATAATTTCAAAAATTCCCACCCTACCCTTATAACCAGAATTGCACTTTTTACAACCTTTTTTATTAAACAATTTAGATGTAATAGATTCAAATCTTAGCTTATTTACTAGAGTTATGTCTGGCACACGACAATCTTCACATAATTTTCTAACTAGTCTCTGGGATATAATTAAGCGTAAAGAATTTAATATATTGTATGTTGGTATTCCAATATTTATTAACCTGCTTATTGTTTGAGATGCACTATTAGTATGCAAGCTTGCTAGAACCAAATGCCCTGTTTGAGCTGCCTGAATTGCGATTTTAGCCGTTTCTAAATCTCTAATTTCTCCAATCATTATTACATCTGGATCTTGCCTTAATATTGATCTTAATATTGTTGCAAAACTTAAACCAAATTGAGAATTCACCTGTATTTGGTTAACACCAGAAATATTAATCTCTACAGGATCTTCGACTGTTATTATATTTACTGTTTCCTTGTTTAAGTAGTTTAGTGCGGTGTAAAGTGTTGTGGATTTACCACTACCAGTTGGACCGGTTACTAACACTAAACCTTGAGTACACGCCAACGCCTCTAAAAAAACTTTTTTATCCCTACTTTCCATTTGCAATGCATCGATATTTAAATTATCAGTATTTGCTTGCTTTAAAAATCTAATAACTATTTTTTCTCCATCAACTGTTGGACAAATACTTACTCGACAGTCAATGCTATTTTTATTATCTAAACAAAAAGTAAATCGTCCATCTTGGGGCAATCTATGCTCAACTATGTTTAAATTAGCCAAAATCTTAATCCGCGAACATATTCTAGATGCCAAAATATTCTCGGTATTTGAAATATTGTGTAATAAACCATCAAGACGATATCTAATACGATAATTATCCGCCAAAGGCTCAAAATGAATATCTGAAGCTCCTTTGCTAATAGCCTGGTTAATTATATAATTAACCAATTTAATAACAGGCTCTCCACTATTAATATCTACTTCTTTAGAAGCATGTTTTAAAGAAGGTTTTTTATTATATAAAAACTCTTGCAATCTCTCAGATAATTTATGTGACTCAACAACAACAAAAATCAAAGTTAGCTCTGTATGAAATTTAATATCCCTAGTCACAGAGTGATTGCTAGGATCATCAATAGCTATAAATAATTCTGAATTTCGTAAAAATAACGGCAATATTTTGTATTTAATAACCAAATCAACAGGAATTAAGGCAATGACTTCTTTAGTTATTGAATAATTATCTAGATCTAAAAATTGAAAATCAAAGTGGCTAGATAATATTGAAGCTATTTGTTTCGAATCAAGAATGAAGAATTCAACCAAAAACTCAATAAAACTCAAGTTATGCTTATGTGCATCTTGCTGATATTGAATAGCTTGCTTTTTAGTTAACAGCTTATTTTGCATCAAAGCTAAAGCTGCCGATGATAAGTCATCTTCCATAAATTATTAACTCGCGAGGTTTCCTTAAGAGCTAAAATATATAATATCAAATAAATATAAACAACCCATTTATGCTCAGGACAAGGTTGTCTCAGGCCTTGCATTTATGCTAATGCTTAATTATTTGCAATTTACTCAAGAGTCTAATCTTTTAATGTGGAAATGTTATACAAATAAAAATCTAGCTTGAAAACAACGAATTATAAAAGTATGATAGAATGGAAATCCAATTTATTTTTATATCAGAAGTATTTTGCAAAAAAAAGAATTTAAACATCCAAAATCGCTAAAAACATTTTTCACGACGGAAATGTGGGAAAGATATGGTTTTTACGTAGTACAAACGTTATTAGCTTTGTATGTAGCAATACATTTGGGCTGGACTGATGCCAAAGTATATAGATTGGTAGGATCTTTTACTGCTCTTACATATGTATCTCCGGTAATTGGCGGATGGATTGCTGACAGGCTTATTGGTCAAAAAAAAGCAGTTCTTAGTGGAACT
This sequence comes from Gammaproteobacteria bacterium, assembly GCA_030427555.1. Lineage (GTDB taxonomy): Bacteria > Pseudomonadota > Gammaproteobacteria > Legionellales > Legionellaceae > 2-12-FULL-35-11. The sequence continues at coordinate 15,040 of JAUIBC010000027.1, forward strand.
TTAATTTTATTTATTAGCTACTTAATAATTGCTTTTGTCAGAACAGACAAAGGATTATGTTCTGCCCTTGCTGGAATAACTGTTGGCACAGGGTTATTAAAACCGAATATTTCATCATTATTAGGTAACGAATATCAACAAAAGCCAGCCAATAGAGAAAACGGTTTTACCATATTTTATATGGGAATTACCATGGGGATAATCTTAGGCACTACATTGCCAAGTTTTATTTCTGCAAAGTTTGGTTGGTCAAGCGCTTTTTTAAGTGCTGCTATAGGAATGATATTAGCTGCTATAACTTTCATTCATGGTATATTTTCCTACAAAATACGTGACTATTTTAATTTCTCAAGTGAACTAGATAAATTCATATACGCATTAGGACTAACATGCACTTTATGGTTCTCGGCTTTTTATTTGCTAACATATCCATATTTAGCTGATACTGTATTTATTTCAGTTGCGTTAGCTTGTTTGATATATGTAATTTACTGCGTTAGAACAGAACAAGAAAAACAATCTAAACGCACTATAATAATTGGTCTATTGTGTGTTATATCAATAATATTCTGGACTTTTTATTTCCAAATGTTCATGTCTTTAACATTATTCATTGTTAGAACTGTTAAACCAACTTTATTAGGAATAAATTTTCCACCACCATTTTATGTTGGCATTCAAAGTGCAGGCATGATTATTTTAGGAATTATATTATCCAGAGCTGATAAAAATAAAATTTCTAAAGCTGAACAGGCAACTAGTAGCGGTAACAAATTTTTTCTATCAATATGTTGTATGACTATTGCATATACATTAATTGTTATTATTTGCAAGTTTGGCGTAACAGCCAGCCTTATTTCTCCATTACTATTAATTCCAACTTATTTAATGATATCTATAGCTGAATTATTGCTATCTCCAGTTGGCTTATCCTCTGTGACATTATTAGCAAGCAGAGATAAAGTTAGCACTATGCTTGGTATATTTTTTGTATCTCTTGGTATTGGTGGTTATTTATCAGGTAAATTAGCAGGTATCACATCACTGCCAATAGGCTTAAGTAATATTGCAGAAATTAAGCAGCACTATGCGGCATCGTTTACAATATTGCTAATCATATTAATAATATCAACCATAGCTAGCGCATTACTAAATTACTTAATCAAAAAACTTATGTCTAATTCTTAAAACTTTGTATCTGATAAAAAGGATTTGCTAATACGTACTTTTTGTCAGATACAAATATCGGATATTTTAAAACCATCAAAATCATAAATTAAAATCATATTACTTTTTTTACTTGACTATTCCAAAATATGTACTAACTTTTATGTACTGAGCATAAAGGTGATATATGACAACAACGGCATCATCTATTAACACAAGGTCTTTAATGAGCCCATGTAATCAAATAATAAAACTAAAAGGACACATATCGGGTGAATTGAACAATGATTCGATGATGTTCCTCGATAGTTTATGTGATAAGAGTGCTAGGACTCTAGACAAACTAATTTTAAAGTGCCAAAAATATTCTCTTAATATTAAAGCCAAAGATTTTGATTTGGTTATAAAAGCCTTAATTATGCAAGCCAATTTATCCGCTGAAGTTTTACCTACAATTCATCATCACTTACAAGATAAAAAGGTAAATAGCCTTGCTAATGTATTAAATAACTTGGCTGATAAATTAGAACAAGAATTACCAGCAATTGATACGTTGCACTCAATTAATACTGTAAGTAATGGCTTGGAAATTTTTTCGAGCCCTAACTCTGACGAAAAATTTGTTAAATCAATTTTATTGTTATTAATTAATTTTCATATTAAGCAACATAATAATAGCCACAATAACCATATAGACTCTGCCAAATGGTTAAAGAGTTTGCTTGCGATTTCTGAGAAATCAAGTTTAATTCAATTGGTTGATTACATAGCAATTCGCTTGAGTCTCGCAAAACTAACTGTGCATGGCAATGGATATACTATGGAATTAACAGAGCTATTCTGCGCTATCGACGAAATGGCTAACCTTGTTGAAATCAAAACTTGCCATGAAAAAAATATTGAGCTTATTAAAAATATTAACGCGATTATTTTAATTACTATTATTTGCAATAAAAACCCTAAATTGCAAAACTTTCTCCAAAGTGATGCATTTACATTGTATTATAAAAATACTGATGAATTGCCAGATGTAAATGATCAGGCTTTTTTAATGTGTTTTTCAAATTCATTTAACCAAGAACTTATAAGTAAATTTAATGAGTGCGCACAAGAAATACAGGGTATTAAAAAATTTATAACAAATTGTAATCAAAACTCTGAGCAAATGACCGATGATGAATATAAAAAATTCTTAACCAAACAAATAATTAATGAACAATTAGTGGAAACATTTACAGATAAAATTTTGCCATCTATTCTAGCAAAATTAAAACACGAAAGTCAGCAATTAACTAGTATTAACTTTATAGCAAATAAATTAACCAGCATAGGCTTTTCCCCGCGCGCCCTTGTTTTTTCACGCTTAGGAGTATTTGAACCTATTATCAAGAAAAATAAATTACAAATAGACTATAAAAATATATCTGCTCTAAGCGATTATATTAATAGTTTAGATATACAAAATAAAGCTATAATTATTAAAGAGTTATTTATTTCTTTATTAGTACGCTATCGAGCAAATCCATATAAACTTGAAAATCAGCCAAAACCTGTACATAAAAAACAAGTTGATAACTGCTATCCAATTCCAACGCCTCATTATAATAAGTATCACGAAATTGGCAGATATCAAATGACTTTCTTTTACAAAAAAAAATTACCAGAGAAAAAACACCTTTCACCGCAGAGAATCAATACATTACCAAGGCTTTGTGTAAATCCTGACTCTGCTTAAAAACATGTTTTCCCAATGATTTCCCAAACATATACACAAGATTATCCACAGTTTTTGTGGATAATCTTGAAGTTCGACAATCTGTTAATAAGTTTTAAAATGCGATTTATTTCAGATGGTTACATTGTAAGTGTGGTGTTTTAGGACAATTTGACCAACCTCTTTAGAAAAAGTTATACACAAAAATTATATTGATATTAATTATCCAATTCAGCTGTAATTTTCTCATGTGTTAAACGTATAATAATTTTTGTGTGTTGCGGATACTTTTCGATTAATTTATCTCTGTCTGCCAAAATAAAATCTTGATATTCAAATCCTGGTGAAACTGTACATCCAACTAGCGCATAATCATTTTTATCTTGAAGTTCGGCTGCAAACCAAAAATTTGATGGCACAACAATTTGAAAAGAAGCGCCTGAAACTTTTTCAGGGTGCCCTAATATTTTAGATGAGTAATTACCATTATCATCAATGAAATGTATCTCTATCGCACTATTACCATCATAGTAATGCCAAATTTCATCTGACTTTAATTTATGCCATGCGGAAAAATCTTCTTTTTCTAATAAAAAATATATTGAAGACCCAGCGCTGCGTATAATTGCTTCTTTATCAGAGCTCTTTGCATCAATGTTAACTACTTTATCTTCTGATTTATAAACTTCCGCAAAATAACCACCTTCTATATGTTTCTCTAATTGCAATTTATTAATCCAATCATGCATAAAAGTCTCCTATCTCTACTACATTAGTTCATAAGTAGATTTTCCATCATATGTAATTTAGTTATCTAACTCTGAGTAACGGCCTCTAAAATCTCTCAATTTTTTATTTTCAGTAAAATATATAATCCTATTAGCTATTTTTTGAGTGAAATGCCTGTTATGGCTAACGAATATTATTGTTCCTGTATAATTTACTAAAGCTGTAGCGAGCACATCTATTGTTTCTAAATCCAAATGATTGGTTGGCTCATCTAAAATTAACAGGTTTGGTGATTCTAGCATTACTTTAGCCAATAAAAGTCTTGCTGACTCTCCTCCACTTAAAGATAATATATTTTTATGCACTTCATCTTTAGTAAACAACATTTGACCAAGCATTTTTCTTATCTGTTGTTCATTACAACTCGAAACATTTTCATGCAACCAATCTATTGCGCTAATAGATTGCTTTAATAAATCATGATGATCTTG
>JAUIBC010000141.1 GCA_030427555.1 Gammaproteobacteria bacterium
TAACAGTTTTAGGCGAAAATAAATTATTCACTAATCGATCAACTAACCACCAACGGAAATAAAACCATCCCCAAAGCGGATATTTTCCCGGTTTAACTCGTCCTAAAAGTAGCCATTTAATGCTGACAGTAAGTAATATTGAGAATACAGGAATTCCTAAGAATAATATAATTAGTAAATATAAGTTATCTAAAGAAAAAAATACATTATGATTACTAAAATATATATAACATAAGGCTATTATCAAGAAGTCCCAAGCACGAATACTAAATTGTAATAAACAGCCAAAAAATTGACCTATTGCGCATAAGCCATATTTCCATGATGAAACTATATTGATATCTTGTTCTACTTTTTTAGTATCATTCGCACCGGAACTGAATTTTTTAGCTAAGCGTTCAATATTTTTAGAATCATAAATATCTTTAACGGATAATCGCTCTAGTCCAGGTAATTTGCGTAATTTTGATACGACAGTAGCTGCAAATAATGAATGACCACCTAAATCAAGAAAAAAATCTGCTTTGATTGAAATACGAGGTAGATGAAATACCTCTTGCCAAACATTGGCTATTTGTTTTTCTAAATCAGATTTTGGCGCAATATAATCAATAAGTAATTCTCTTGTTGTTGGCTCAGGGAGATGGTTCCTATCCACTTTTCCATTAGCCAAACAAATAAAATCATTAACTTCCTCATATAAACTTGGGATCATAAAGTGTGGTAATTTGGAGATTAAAAATTTTTTAAGCTGTGCCACATTAAATTTTACATTTTTTTCGAGAATATAATATGCGACTAATACTTGCTGTTCATCAACAGTTTTTAATGCCACAATTGCTTGTTTAATATCTGGATAACTATTTATAATAGCTTCTATTTCGTTTAATTCTATCCGAAAACCACGTAATTTTATTTGTGAATCAATTCGTCCTAAAAATTGAATATCTCCTGAGCTTGTAATTTTTGCTAAATCGCCACTACGATATATTTTTTGTTTAGGATTATGCGGATGAGGTATGAATTTCTCGGCTGTAATATCTGGACGGTTTACATAACCTCTGGCTAAGGCATGCCCGGAAATACATAATTCTCCAGCGCAATCACTTGCAACAGGTTGTAAATTTTCATCTACTATAATAATTTCATATCCAGGTAGGGGTTTACCAATAGTAACAGTTTTCCCAACTTGACACTCTGCGTAAGTTGTAATTACTGATGCTTCAGTTGGCCCATAAGTATTAATTATCCTAAGATTTGATCTGGACCATTTTTTTAATAAATTCGCATTACATACTTCTCCACCAACTATTAGTAATCTTAAATTTGGTAAGTTATTTTCTAATGTACTTAATAAAGTTGGTATGGTTGATAATACACTTATTCTATTTTCATTTAAAAATTCTATTAGGTTTAGTCCTGAGCGAGTACTTTTATCAGTACAAGCAACAAGAGTAGCTCCATTTGCAAAGGCCATCCAAATTTCTTCTAAGGATGCATCAAAAGACAAAGAAAATCCTTGATATACTCTATCTTCTGGCTTTATTTTATAAATATCTAGAGAAGAATTAACATAATGACAAATACTTTTATGTGGTATTTCAACACCTTTTGGTCTACCAGTGGATCCTGAAGTATAAATAACGTAGGCTAAGTTTTCAGATAGATTTTCGGTTTGATTTATCTCTATATTGGCATCGTCTTCCAATACAATTTTATCCCGAATATTATCAAATATAATTGTATTCGAAACTTTTGATAATTTTCTTGAGCATTGCGATGAAGAGGTAAGTATAGTTTTTAATGACATATCGGAAAAAATATAATTAATTCTATCATCTGGATATTCGGTTTCTATTGGAACATAAGTTGCGCCTATTTTTAGAATTGCGAGAATGGCTATGTAACTATTAATTGATCTTTCTAAAAGTATGCCTATTGGATCATTAGGGGTGATGTTTTGTTTCTTTAGATAGTTAGCTAATTTATTGGTTTCTTTATTTAATTCTTCATAAGTAAGGCTTTGACCGTCACAGATTAAGGCTATATTTTTAGGGAATTTTTTAACGGAATCTTCAAAAAAATGTTGCAACATAAGCTTATTACAAGCTAACTTACTCATGTTAACTTCCTTATAATTTTTATTATATAAGTTTAGTATAGTAAGGAGCTATATAAATTCAATTTAATCGATGGTTTCTTTGCTAAAAATATATACCTTTATGTCTAAAAAAATGGATAATTGTGAAAATCTTATGTTCTTAAATAGTTATAGCTATATCCTTGGGCATAGAGTGATAAGTAGCGTTATAAACTTTTAAGATATCATCAGCTGCACTTTTAAGGCCAAGATTTAGATTAGCATGATATGCTATTTCTAGGGCTCTTTGAGTTCCTTTGGCTTGTGGATAAGTTCTAATCATATAATTAGCTCTTTCTATGGCAGCAACGTACATATGTCTTTCATAATAATATAGAGCGGTATTTAATTCACGTTGAGCAAACATATTACGTAAATATATCATATGTTGTTCTGAGTTGGGTTTATAACGGCTATGAGGAAATTTTTGCACTAAGTTTGCAAAATCTGAATAGGCTTGAGATTGCGTCCCTGGGTCTCTCCAGGAAATATCCATTGGTAATACATTAGCCATTGCGCCTCTTACTTGATTGAAATTTGCCATTCCTTTCATGTAGTAAGCGTAATCAACATTTTTAGAACGAGGATATAGATGTATGTATCTCTCTGCGGTTGCGGCAGCAGATGAAAAATCTTCTTTTTCATAGTATGCGTAAATCAAGTTTAATTGGGATTGTTCTGCATAATCATTAAATGGATACATTGTATCTAAAGCTTCAAACCTTTTAATGGATTCAGTGTATTGCTTCTTTTTAAGAGCGGTAATCCCTTCACCATATATTTGCTGTGCGCTCATTCCAGCATACGGGCTATCATCATCTTCACCTGTATGACCAAATAAATGTTTACATGAGCTTAATAATATAAAAGTTAATGCTATTAAAAGTTTAATTGCTAATTTCATGATAATGTAGTTGTTGCCTCTGTTTCTGATTGCATCATTCTATCATCTTTCACTAATATTGGTAGTAATACATTTAGTAAACATCTAAGTTCTTGAGCAAGTAAAGTTAGTGAGGCATCTATGCCTGGATTATCCATATCATTTTTATTGGCCTCATGAAACTCGTCAACTAGGTAGTCTAAACACTTTAATCTTTTAAGTACTAGATTTTGAGTTAGAGTAAATTGAATTCTTTCACTCCATACTAAAGATATTTCAGAAGCAAGTAGGCCTTTTTCTAAAAGTGAATGAACTTCGTCAGCTGGTAGTTGATAACCTTTGCAATTAAATTGTTTTTTCTCATCTTCTTCAGAAAACAATAAGCAATTTGCTGCAAGATCAAAGTTATTAGGAAGTGACGATGGGTCTTGAATCCAGGCAGCAAATTTTAAAGCTAAATTTGTTTCTGTGGTAACAGGCTCAATGCTTATTTCAGGAATGGATTTTCTGAGTAAAGAAATTAGCTGGGAGGCTTGATTATTGCTACTTGTATTAATAATTAAATAATTATTAACGTGATCTAGAATCGCATATAATTTTTTTTGTATGCAAAATGCTTTAGGTAGTAGATCAAATTCAATATCTTCCGCAAGCTGTCCTTTTT
>JAUIBC010000142.1 GCA_030427555.1 Gammaproteobacteria bacterium
GGAGATCTTAATAGTATTAATTGGAAATCTACCTGGTTCAGCAAGATAAACATATATAACTCGAAACACTAATAATATAGCACAAAATATTAGGAAAAAAATGACACTTGTAGAACTTAGTTTTCGCACATAATATCCCCAAAAACCTCCGTGTATTTATGATTATCCCAATTTATAAGCAAAACTACAATAATCAAATAAACTTATCAAAATCTACTTATAATCAGTAACCAAATTTCTACGGCGATCTTTACGGATAATTGCTAAATCAATCAATTTATTAAGTAATTCTTTATAATTTATTCCACTTTGTTTCCATAATCGTGGATACATACTAATTGACGTAAAACCAGGTAGAGTATTTGCCTCATTGAAGTATATTTCTTCACCTTTTACAAAGAAATCTATCCGAGATAAACCACTACATTTGAGCTTAATGAAAATTTCTGCTGCGGACTTTTGTAATTTATGTAACAAATCTTCACTGATTTCTGCTGGAACAATCAATTCACTTTGTTCACTTTCAATATATTTAGCCGTATATGAATAAAATCCATCGTTATGTTGTACTTTTATTTCTCCAGCAACACTAACTAGAGGAGCTAAATTTGCATTAGAATTTTCTAAAACGGCAAGCTCGATCTCGCGCCCAACAATAGCCTCTTCTATGATAACCACTTCATCATATTTGGATGCATCCTTTATAGAATTAATTAATTCCTCAAGATTCTTTGCCTTATGGATACCAACACTTGATCCAAGCTTATTTGGCTTAACAAAAACTGGTAAACCAAGTTCGGCTATGACTTGTTTACAAAAATCTTCTAATTTTATTGAGTCATTATATAGGCGTAACGTTTTATAACGTGCCATTTTAAAATTTTCACTATCATGAAAAATAGCTTTTGTCATTTCCTTATCCATTGCAACCGCAGAAGAAGCAACATCACAACCAACATAAGCAACATTGGCAAGCTCTAATAAACCTTGCAAACAACCATCTTCGTATAAAGGACCGTGAACAACTGGAAATACAACAGCATCATCGATTACAAACCTACCGTCTATTAAGATACTAGATAATTTTTTCGAGCTTGTGGTTTTAACTGGTAAGGAATCAGGATATTCTAATAACTCTTTATAATCATTAAGGTAAAAACAACCTTCTTTGTCCATACCAATTGGAATAATATTATAAAGGCTTGCATCAAGGTTACCTAAAACTGAGGCGGCAGAAATTAAAGATATTTCATGCTCTCCGGAGCGTCCACCATATAGCAAAACTAAATTTTTAAGGTTTGACATACTTAATCCCCAATTATATGTACTTCTTGAATTAAATTTATATTAGTCTTTTCATATACCGCGTTTCTTACAAAGCCTATTAATGCTTCTATATCTTGAGCTTTGGCATTACCATCAAGATTAATTATAAAATTTGCATGTTTTTCTGAAACTTTAGCGCCACCTATCTTATACCCTTTAAGTTTACATTCTTCAATCAATTTTGCAGCATAATTGTTAGGTGGGTTTCGAAAAACAGAACCACAATTATATTGGTTTGTTGGCTGAGTTGCGCTACGTCTCGCTAATAATTCTTTAATAGTAGCTAAAGAATCTTCTTTATTGCCTTTTGCAAAGCTACAAGTAGCGGCAACAAACCATTCATCATTATTTAATCCATCTACATGTCTATATGAAATAGCAAAATCGTCAGGCGTTTTTTTAGTGATTTTCCCTTCTCGGTTCATAACTTCAACTTCACGGACATATTGCCAAGTTTCACCGTTATAACAACCGGCGTTCATGCGTAAAGCGCCACCCATTGTTCCAGGTATTCCTGCCCAAAATTCGGCGCCGGCCAAATTATTTCTAGCGCAAAATCTTGCCATTTTCGCACAAGATATTCCAGCCTCAACCCTAACACTATAGGTATTTATTAAATCAATATTTTCAAGACAACCTTGGGTTAAAATAACACTACCAGCAAAACCACTATCTTTTATCAAAGAGTTACTACCAAGTCCCAACCATAACACTGGTTCATTATCTGGCAAGCTTTGTAAGTATTTAGCTAAGTCTTGTATGTTTTTCGGCTTATACATGACTTTTGCAATACCTCCAACTCGCCAGGTAGTATATTTAGCAAGCGGTTCTTGTATCAGTAAATTACCACCTAAATTATTATCCATAACAAGTTATCCTTGCATAAGATTAGAAGCTATCTGTCCAACACTTCCTGCGCCCTGAATCAAAATTATATCGCCATCTTTAACCAAGCTATCAAGTTTATCTAGTAATGTATTTTCGCAAATCAAAGCAGCATTTTTATATCGTGAGTTAATTTGATTAACTAAATATTGGCTACCAATACCATCGATTGGCTTTTCTCCAGCTGAATATATATCTAAAAGTAACAATTGATCACTCATCTGTAATACTTCAACAAAATCTGCAAACAAATCTCTGGTACGAGTATATCTATGCGGTTGAAATATATGAATTAAGCGGCGTTGAGGCCAAGCAGCTCGAAAAGCCTCTATAGTTGCTCTAATTTCTCTAGGATGATGTCCATAATCATCAATAACCATAGCTTTTCCACTTTTAAATGTCCTCTCACCTAACATTTGAAATCTTCGCCCAACACCTGCAAAACTATCCAAACCAGAAACTATATATTCATCTTCTACTCCTAGTTCTGTTGCAACAGCAATAGCTGCAAGCGCATTCAAAACGTTATGTCTACCAGGCCAATTTAGTTGAATTTTTAAAGGTTTATGTGGTGCAGGTCTTTTTACTGTAAAGCTACTTAACATTACATTTTGTGACCAATCAAGTGCTTGAAAATCTGCTTCATCTTTAAATCCATAAGTAGAAATTGGGCGTTGTATACTTGGAATAATCTCACAAACTTCTTGATCCTCTATACATAAAACAGCCAATCCGTAAAAAGGCAAATGATGAAGAAATTCAATGAATGTTTTACGTAGCTTTTTAACATTCCCTTGATAAGTATCCATATGATCTTGATCAATGTTTGTAACAACTGCCATCATAGGTTTTAAAAACAAGAAAGATGCATCACTTTCATCAGCTTCGACCACACAATATGCAGAAGTACCAAGCTTGGCGCTTGTACCGCTACTATTTACTTTCCCCCCTACAACATAACTTGGGTCAAGTCCTCCCTCGGTTAATAAATGTGCGATTATACTTGTAGTAGTAGTTTTGCCATGAGTCCCTGCAATAGCTATTCCTTGGCGAAAGCGCATTAATTCTGCAAGCATTGCTGCACGAGGTAATATCGGAATATTTTTTTCCTTAGCGGCGACTATTTCAACATTATCATCACTAATTGCAGTAGATTGCACAACAACATCGGCGTTTTCTATATTTAATTTATTATGTCCAACTTGCACTTTAATTCCAAGCTTACGTAACTGTTTAACAATATTACTTTCAGAAATATCAGAACCAGAAATATTATATCCTTCCTTATGCAACATTTCGGCAATACCACACATCCCTGCTCCACCTATTCCGATAAAATGAATATTTTTAACTCTACCCATCCTTGGAGAATGGAAGATTTCTTGTTGTAAATTCATTTTCATTAAATTTAACCTCTCTATAAGCAAATTGGGAGTCTAATATAAATTTTTACCCAAAATGATGA
>JAUIBC010000143.1 GCA_030427555.1 Gammaproteobacteria bacterium
TTTTTAAGTTTTAAGGTTAGGATCAAGAAAAAAGAAACAAAGTAAAACAAGTACTTTAGAATCAGATGGAGGTATAAATTCATCATCAAATATAAGTGATACATCTACTAAATCTCTCCCTACTTCTACTATACCTACTACACCTACAAAGAGTAGTAAATCTGGATCAATACATCGTAATGCAAAACAAAATAAACAATTAATAAGTAAAACTCTGTCATCTAAACCAACATTTGAATCTAATTCAAATACATAAGGCAAATCAATCAACGATGCAAGATGAAACATTTCCAGACTAACATACGCTAAAAAAACTTTTATATCTTTAGAATAACTATTAAGTTTCACATTTAAATATTCTTTTTCAATATCCCAAGAATTGTAATTTAAAATAAATGAATTAATATCTTTTGCAAAATTTCGAATAATTTCCAAACCATGATCTATTTTATATTTGGCAATATAATCACATTCAGCGTACGTTATAAGAGAGCATAATACTCTCAATACATTTTGTTTAATTTTATCTACATGTAACCTAAATTCTAAGAACTTAAATTTATAACCCAATAAGGAGCTTATTATTAGATCTATAACCTGATTAGGGGTAGAATAAACTCTAAAAGCTGTTGTGATAATTTCATTTATTATTTTACCTCTAAAAACATCCTTATCTGCAAGTAACCCATCCCACCACATTTGATAATCATCACTTTTAATGCATGAAAAAAAATCTTCTGTATTTTGCTTCATTCCACCATAAAGAAATTCAGAAAAAAAAGATTCATTATGATTCTGCACAAAATAATAAACATCGCTGTTATTATCGTTACTTATTAGTAAGTTTTTATCTGTAATCTTGCCACCTAATATTATATTTAAAAAAATTAAAGCACCTAAATTTTTAACTTCCCCCTTATTAATATCATACACATCATATTTATAATATGGTTTAGATACTGCTAGATTTATAGGTATCCTAGCACTTATTCTCGATAAATCTTTAGGATCAGGATTACGTATAAATATACGCGCAAAATTATGTTTGTTTTCTGGATATATTGGGAGCCACAAAGCAATTAATTGCAAAGCTACATATTTACTCAATGCAAACAAAATACCTTGTTCTGTATTAGGTGCGCAATCAACAAACTCTGGTTTAGTTTTATTGGTTTTATTAAAATTATAGGTATTACTAGACAATGCCATTTTAAAAATAGAGTTGGATTGCTTAATTGTATTTTTAGATCTTGGTGAATCCATAAAATTATCACATATTATTTTTTATAATCTTTTAAACTAATAAAATGTACTAGTAATTGTCAAGATATATATGGATATAGCATAAGTAAATCTAATAATAGTAAAAGTTATATACTAAAAAGCCAAAATTTCTAAATGTAAAATTATGGAAGATCATCTAGATTTTGATTTTTTTTAGTTTTTAAAAAATCACTTGAATTAAGTCCCATGGATACAGCTAATGCCCCTGCAACATAAATTGAAGAATATGTACCAACTAAAATACCGACTATTAAAGCTAAAGCAAAACCATGTATGGTTTCTCCACCATACACAAATAAAGCAACAACAACAAACAAAGTTAACGCTGAAGTCATAATTGTTCTAGATAAAGTTTGATTAATGGATATATTCATTATTTCAACACTAGTCGCACGGCGTATTTTCACAAAGTTTTCACGTACTCTATCAAAAACAACTATCGTATCATTTAAAGAATAACCAATAACTGCAAGCAACCCCGCTAATGCCTTTAAATCAAACTCAATATGAAACATAGAAAAAATACCAAGAATCAATACCGGATCATGGACTAAAGCTACTGCTGAACTAACGGCAAGTCTATATTCAAAACGTAAAGCAATATAAATCATAGTTGCTAACAACGAAACAAGTATTGCAAGTGCGCCTTTAGTTGCAAGCTCTTGACCAACTTGCGGACCAACAAAATCAACTCCCTGTTTAACAGCCCCTTTAGGTAAGGCGTGCATTACTTTATCCACTAAGTCAGTTTGCTCTGTCTCAGACACAGGAGCCGTACTTATTAAAACATCCTGAGCATTACCATAACTAATAACTTCTGCGTCTTTAAAACCGTTTTTAGCTAAACTATCGCGGATGGCAGGCAAATCAGCATTTTCTGGAAAGGTAACTTGAATTTGAGTACCACCAGTAAAATCTAAACCCCATTCTAAACCATTAATAAATAATGCAGCTATAGAAACTATAAAAATTAAAATAGACAAAGCTGCAGTCCATTTTCTAGCACCCATGAAATCAATTTTTGAGTTTGGATTAAAAAATTCCATCACTGCCTCATAATAAATTTTAAAATAATTAATAATCTACCTTATCAATCTAAAGATTATTAAAGTAGTTTCTAAATACCTATAGAAAGCTTAGATATTTTTTTATTGCCATATATAAGATTAATTAATGCGCGACTATAAGTTACACCTGTTAACATCGAGGTAAGCAGCCCTAAGGACAAAGTAACCGCAAATCCTTTAATTGGGCCTGAACCAATCGAAAACAACACTATTGCCACTATTAAAGTAGTTAAATTGGCATCTAAAATTGTGGCAAATGCTCGCTCATATCCAGCATTAATCGCAATCTGAGCCGAAGCACCATTTCTCAATTCTTCACGTATTCTTTCATCAATCAGAACGTTAGCATCAACAGCCATACCTATGGTTAAGACAATACCAGCAATCCCTGGCAAAGTAAGAGTTGCGCCAATTATCGATAACAATGCACACAATAATATTAGATTTAAAAATATAGCAATATTAGCTACCAAACCAAATAATCTATAATAAACCAGCATCAAGATTAAAATTAACCCCATTCCTACTTCTAAAGATAATATACCACGCTGAATATTTTCTTTCCCCAAGGATGGGCCAACCGTTCTCTCTTCTACAGGATATATAGCAGCCGGCAAAGCTCCTGCACGTAACAATAAAGCTAAATCAGTAGCTTCCTTAGAATCAGTCAAACCAGTAATTTGAAAATTAGTTCCTAAAGCACTTTGAATAACAGGAGCACTAATTACTCGTTCATCACGATGAGTAATTAATTTCTTCTCACCATCAACTTCTTCTTTAGTTGTCTTACTCTCAACAAAAACTATCGCCATCCGTTTACCAATATTCTCTCTAGTAACTTTAGTAAATAATGCTTCACCACCGCCGCCAAGCTGAATAGAAACTGATGGAGATGCTGATTGTTGATCAAAACTTGAAACAGCACTAGTAATTGAATCGCCACTTAACACAACTTGTCGCTTTAACAAAATAGGATAGCCATCCATTTTATAAAGTTTGCTGCCAGCAGGCACAACTCCAGTACGAACAGCGCGCATAGGATCATTTTGATTATCCACCAAGAAAAACTGTAAAGTTGCTGTCCCACCAAGTATTTCCTTCGCATGTACTGCATCTAATACGCCAGGCAAATCAACGGCAACACGAGTTGAACCTTGTTGTTGCACTACAGCTTCTCCAACTCCAAGTTCATTAACTCGATTACGTAAAATACCCATGGTCTGCTCAATTGTAGATTGACGTATATTGTTTAACTCATTAT
>JAUIBC010000144.1 GCA_030427555.1 Gammaproteobacteria bacterium
GCATCATTTAATAGGCCCAATATTTATTACCAAGTAGTAAGTAAGTCCAATCCAGTAAAACAAATTGACACATTTTTACAGGGATTTAACAATCAATCTGGTATTATTTATTGTGGCACGAGACGTGGTGTTGAAGATCTAACCGCTAAATTAATAAATTTAAAATATAAAGTAAGAGCATATCATGCCGGACTCGCATATAAAGAGCGGCGCGAAGTACAAGAACAATTTCGCTTTGATAAAATTAATATTGTAATTGCTACTATAGCTTTTGGTATGGGTATTGATAAATCTAACGTACGTTACGTTATTCATTACGATGTGCCCAAAAATATTGAAAGTTACTATCAAGAAACAGGGAGAGCAGGTCGTGACGGCTTACCAGCTAGAGCTTTGCTTTTATATAGCCCTGCAGATAGCGCGAGACTACGAGGATTAATTGATAGCATAAGTAGCGATAATCAACAAAGAATCGAACATCATAAATTAAATCATATGTTAGCTTTTGCTGAAAGCACGCACTGTAGGCGCCAAATCTTGCTTAAATATTTTGATGAAGTATTAGCAACTTCTTGTAATTACTGTGATATCTGTGACAATCCTCCAATAACGCAAAATGCAACAACCGATGCACAGAAGTTTTTATCTTGTATTTATAGATTAAATCAAAACTATGGTATGAATCACGTTATTGACGTATTGCGTGGTAGTGAATCTACTAAAATTAAAAGCTTTGCTCATGATAGACTATCTACCTATGCAATTGGCAAAGATAAATCTAACCATTATTGGCGTAGTTTAGGTTGGCAACTTATACATAAAGGTTATTGCTTCCAAGATATGGATCATTATAATGTTATAAAATTAACTAAATCTGCTCTACCTGTTTTAAAAGGTGAAGAATCTGTATTTCTAACTATTATTGAAGATAACTTAAATAAATCACCTAAAGCTAAGCGCAATAAACCTGAAATTATTAAAAGCCCTATATTTGAGAAAT
The DNA here is from genome assembly GCA_030427555.1 of Gammaproteobacteria bacterium. Classification (GTDB taxonomy): domain Bacteria; phylum Pseudomonadota; class Gammaproteobacteria; order Legionellales; family Legionellaceae; genus 2-12-FULL-35-11. Next base: position 1,001 of record JAUIBC010000144.1, read on the forward strand.
TAAGATTATTACGCAAAAGATTGTCTGAAGAAGAGAATAAGCCTTCGTTCATGATTTTTAGTGATGCAACATTACATGAAATGGCAGAAGTACAACCAAAAAATTCACAACAATTGTTAAATATTTCTGGCGTTGGCCAACATAAACTGCAAAAATATGGTAGTTATTTTCTCGAAGAACTAAATTGTGAGGTTATTGAGTGAAAGAAACAAAAATCATAGATATTTTATTAGAGATACAAGAGCCATCTTTAGGCTTAACTATTGCCCAAATGGGAGTAACCCCTAAGGTACTAGTGAATAAAGATGAGATTGAGATTTACCTTGAATTAAGATTTCCTGGAAAATATATACAAAACTCTCTATTACAAAGTATTAAAGATACTCTTTATGCCAACCTACCATATCATACGTTCAATATAACAATTGAGCAAAATATAAAGTCTCATCGTACTCAATTACCTGGCAAAGGATTACGTTTTGTAAAAAATGTAATTGCTGTTGCCTCAGGAAAAGGTGGCGTTGGTAAATCTACAGTTGCAGTAAATCTTGCAACCGCACTTGCTAAAGCTGGCGCGCGTGTTGGTATTTTAGATGCAGATATTTATGGGCCAAGTATCCCCTTAATGTTAGGCGAATATGAACCTATAGCAATAAAAGATGGAAACTACATGCCAGTTATAGCGCATGATATTCAAGCTATGTCGATTGGCTATCTAACTAAAGATGATTCTGCGCTTATTTGGCGTGGACCAATGCTTGCAAAATCTTTAATCCAAATGTTAGATATGACACTTTGGGATGATTTAGACTACTTAATAATCGATCTACCACCTGGAACTGGCGACATCCAGTTGAGCCTCATTCAAAAAATACCATTAGCAGGCGCAGTTATTGTGACAACCCCACAACAAGTTGCAACTTTAGATGCTAAAAAGGCTCTTAATATGTTTAACAAGACTGGAATATTCACTATTGGTATTGTCGAGAATATGGCTCAACATATCTGCAGTAACTGCGGACATGTCGAAAATATTTTTGGCACTGATGGAGCTAAAAATTTAGCCACATCCAATGAATGTAGCTTTTTAGGTCAAATACCACTTGATAAAAGCATTACCGATAATTGTGATAAAGGTTTACCAACTACTAATTTTAACAATAGCGAGCTTTCAAGTATTTTTATGCAAATAGCAATGTATAGTGCAATAGAATTAAGCATGCGCCCATTAAATTATGCGGATAAATTTCCACATATTAAAGCTACATCTAAGCAAATATAAATCATGCTAAAAACTATTTTTAGCACGTTACTGATTAGCGCTGTTGTTATCATATTGTTATCCTACATATTTCAACGCCATTTGATTTATTTTCCAGATAAGCATAAACCTCGTCTACAAGATTATAATGCAACCGACATGTGCTTAGTTAAATTACGCACAAAAGATAATATTGAATTAAGCTCATGGTATAAATCTGCCAAGCAAAATCAACCAACCTTACTTTTTCTCCATGGCAATGCCGGCAATATTGGATATCGTATGCCTTTGATACGCAAGTTTATCAAAGCAGGATTTGGCGTATTTTTATTAGAATATCGTGGATATGGTGGTAATAAAGGTTCTCCAACAGAGCAAGGATTATATGAAGACGGCCAAACAGCATTAACATTTTTATATAAAAAAGGAATAAAACCCCAAAAAATCATACTCTACGGAGAATCGTTAGGTACTGGAATAGCGACAAAACTTGCTGCTGAAAATCCAATTGCTTGCATTATATTACAATCGCCATTTACTTCATTAGCAAACTTAGCGCGTTTTCATTATCCTTGGAGCATTATTAAACCATGGGATAAATACAGTTCAATAAAAAGAATGAAACAAATTCACGCTCCTTTACTCGTTGTACATGGCAAAAAAGATAATATAGTGCCATTTACTGAGGGACTTGCGATTTTTAATGAAGCGAATAATCCCAAAGATATATTCGTATTTGATGAAAAAAATCATAATGACTTATGGGATGCGCATGATTTTTTTGAAAAAATCATTAAATTTTCTTATGAATATTGCACCTAGACGGCCATGTATTTTATCGGTTAATTCAACAAATACCAACTAAGCTCATAGAATTCACTCCAAATAAATTTAAAGTGAAATTTGATCATGCCTTTAATGCATTAAAACGCTTAAAATCAAGATAAACTTGTAGTTATTAGCATCTAATATTATCATTATGGTAACTTACTAGTTTTTAGACATATTTATGATTGAAGAATACACATCCGAGGCAATTGAAGTTTTAAGTGGTCTTGAACCTGTACAGCGACGCCCAGGTATGTATACTGATACTTCTAGACCAAATCACTTAGCACAAGAAGTCATTGATAATAGTGTTGATGAAGTCTTAGCTGGGTTTGCGGATAACGTTGAGGTAATTTTACATCCTGATAATTATATTGAAGTTATTGATAATGGTCGCGGCATGCCAACGGATATTCATCCTCAATTAGGTGTTTCTGGCGTAGAAGTTATTATGACTAGACTACATGCTGGTGGTAAATTTTCTG
>JAUIBC010000028.1 GCA_030427555.1 Gammaproteobacteria bacterium
AGTTTGCATGTAAATTAGCATGAATACAAATAATATCGGCTGCGCATAAATCCTTAATACCACATGATTTAAAATTATGATTTTCCAAAGCCTTAAGAGGATCATAGCCCTTAACTGCAAAACCAAACCATTGTAAAATTTGCCAAAGCTTAGTTCCTACCTCACCAATACCTACTATTCCTACATTATTTCCTAATAAGTAGTTATTGCTACGTAACCAAGCAAGTGATGCAAGCACATAATCACAAACTGCCTGAGCATTTGTGCCTTTTGCATCAATAACCTTTATATTTTTTGAATGTAAGTACTCTTTATCAATATGATCAGTACCACTACTAGCAGTTGCAATACATTTAATTTTACTGGACTTTAGTAAACTCTCATCAACGCGCAACGTTGAACGACATATTAAAATATCTGCGCTATCTATATTTGCCAACAAACTTGCATGGCTATCAAATAATAATAAATCGAAAAAATTTTGCAAATACTTAGTAATATTAGGAAGAGAGGCATCAGCTAATACACGCATAACTATCCAAAAAACTTAGGTACAACAAGAACCTTATCCGTAACTTTAGCTTGCTGCATATAATTTTCATTCAAATCAACAGAATCAAGCAAATCCAAATCCACCCTTTTTAAATATACATGTTGTAAAAATTGCCTGTGTGCAGCCATACGAAAACTTGGGATAAAGCTAGTTAAAGAAGGCTCCGACATGGCTACCACTTTCGTTTTATTCATTTTCATAAAAAAAACATCATTTAAAGCAAGTTTTCGCGTACTATTATGGGCAAAAAAATAAATTAATCCTATTGTTAATGCCCCAAGTAAATATTTTAAATAAACATTATATTTACTTCCCATAAAACCTTGTCTATTATTTTTCCTTGCTGTTGCTGTATCCGATTCATTTGCTAATATATTTTGTTCAGTTAATAAAAAGAACTTCTCAATATATTTATTGCCCATAACAAACCTCCTGTTTAAAACCTACGAGCACCAACACTATCATCCATTTTGTAGTGTCATATTTAGCAAATCTTCAGTTATCGAATAATCAACTAAACATTCGCCAAATTTTTTTATTACAACAAATGGCAACTTATTCCCTCTAACCTTTTTATCAAGAAGCATTGCGATTTTTAGATTATCTAAATCAATATCTTCCGGTAATCTATTAGGCAATCCTGCATTTTTTAGCAAACTATCAACCAAATCTAAATCTTTAGAACTTAAATATTTTAAATTATATGATAATTTTGCTGCTAAATATAAACCTATAGCAACTGCTTCGCCATGCAAAAAACGTTGATATTTTGTAACCACTTCAATACCATGCGCAAATGTATGTCCAAGATTCAACAACTGCCTAATACCTGAGACTTCTTTCTCATCTTGCCTTACTATATTAAATTTTATCAAACAACATTTAGCAATAATTTCTATTATCTTATCAAAGTTATCACTTTCAAAATCTAAAGTAAAAATATCTGGTAAACTACTTAAAAACTCGCCTCCTGCAAGCAAGCCATATTTTATAACTTCCGCAAATCCAGCTCGAAGTTCACGTTTTGATAAAGTGCGCAAAGTATTTACATCTGTAATTATTGAATATGGATAATAAAAACTACCCAGCATATTTTTACCAAGCTTATGATTTATTGCTGTTTTTCCACCAACAGACGAATCAACCTGCGCTAATAAAGTTGTTGGTATATGAATAAGTCTGACTCCTCGTTGGTAAGTAGATGCCGCATAACCAGCTATATCACCAACAACCCCACCACCTAAAGCAATAATAGTAGTATCTCTAGGATGATTATTAGCTATTAAGAAGTCATAAATATTATTTAATGTAGTAAAATTTTTATATTGTTCACCATCTGGTAAGGTCAATACATCAAGTTTTAGATGATTGAGGCTATTTTCTATTTTAGGTAGATAATAATCACCAACCATATTATTCGTAATTACACAAACTTTTTTAGAATAAATTTGCGCTTTTAAAAGATTAGAATCTTCTAACAAATTATACCCCAAATATATAAGGTGACTATTTGTTGAAAATTCTATATCTAACGTTGTATAACTATTAAGACTCACCATAAATATATTTAATAATATTGTTGGCAACTGCCTTAACAGTTAGTTTATCTGTTTCAAAACTAACATCTGCAAGTTCTTCATAAAATGGTTCGCGCTCTTTACGTAAACTCTCAAGTGTACTTTCTAAGTCTTCCGTTTTTAATAAAGGACGCTTTGGACTATCTCGCTTAGTTCTCTCAAATTGCTGCTGTAATGATGTTTTTAAATAAATTACTGTCCCACGACCAGCTAAGGCATTACGATTTTCAGGAGTCATGATTACTCCCCCACCTGTAGCTAAAACTATATTAGTCTTTTGCGTAAGCTCGTCAATAATTTTCTGCTCTCGCTTGCGAAAACCTTCTTCTCCTTCAACATCAAAAATCCAAGAAATATCTGCTCCGGCACGTTCTTCGATAACTTCATCAGAATCAAAAAAATCTAATTTTAATTCTTTTGCCAAAGTACGACCAATTGTACTTTTCCCGGCCCCCATTGGCCCAATCAAAAAAATATTACGTACTTTAACGATGCTCATCTTACAATTGTTACTCCATAATTTCTAAAGTTAAACCTATATACCCAATATTTTGGGCATATTACATAACGACAATTTGCGGCGTAATAAAAATTAACAGCTCTTCATTTCGCAATTTTTGCTCAGTCCGCCTAAATAACCACCCAAGCACTGGTAGTGTACCTAAAATAGGGACCCTTATGATACTATGATTTTTATCTTGTTTATAGATGCCGCCTAAAACTATCGTCTGATTATCATCAATCATGACTTTAGTTTCAAGAGATTTGGTTGAAATAATAGGCACGCCTTGTACCCTTCTCCCTGAATCTGAATCTTGATTAATTGATATAGACATAATTAATTTACCATTAAAAGTAATTTTAGGCACTACTTTTAAACTTAACGCTGCTTTTTTAAAAGCAACCGAAGTAATTCCATTAACTGCGGTTTTTTGATACGGTATATCCTCTCCTGATTCGATAACAGCAGGCTCTTGATTAGTTGTCATAAGGCGTGGGCTAGCTATTATTTGCGCTTTACCCTCACTTTGCAAAGCAGAAAGCTCTAAATCTAATAATGCATTTTTACCAAGAGTAGCTAATGCCAAACCTAAAGACGCTGGATTAGCCTCCAAAGGTAATGCTCCTAAATCAAAATTCAAATGACTAGGTTTAGTTTGTGAGGTATCACTATTAATCCCTGCATTATTAGCATGAGATTGCATAAATCCAAACCTAACTCCTAGATCTTGAGCCGAATTATGTTCTATATTTACAACTCTCGCCTCTATCAATACTTGCCTTTTAGGAACATCTAGGGATTTAATCAATTGTTTAATTTTAATTATTTCTGGTTTATGATCTTTAATTAAAATTGTATTGGTATGATTATCGGCAAATATATTTCCTTCCTCGGATAACATTCCTCCTTCTTTTTCTTTAATTAAGAGAGTAATCTCTGATGCATTAGCATAATTTATGTTAATACTTTCAAAAATAATTGGAGACTCTTTTTCTTGAAAATCTGCAATATTATTATCTAACTTTTTATCACTCACATTCGTTTTTTGCAAAGATAGAAAGGAGTTTTTTATTTTTAATAAATCATTTTGTAGTTGCTGATTAAGACTCTGTTGCTCAAGAATATTTGTTTTTGAAGAACCAATCTGCAAAAAAGATATAATTAACAAAAGCAATAGAAATACTATTAAAATTAATAAATATTTATTACTTGCATAACTATTTAAATTACTAAACCGCAGTAAATTAAATTTCATTTTGCTAACGCCATACCTAAAGTCATTACTAATTTGTTAAATGGAAATTTAATATCTGTTGCAAAAAATTTATTTAACTTAAAAAAATCAGGAATAGTTACGGGCAATTGTTTGTTTTTAGATAGTAAGCAACGAAGATTATCTAATTTTGGATATGCTCCAGATAAATATACTAACTCTAATAAATCATTATGGTTAGTCGCATCATAATATAATAACGCGCGCTCAATTTTTGCCAAAACTCCAGACAAACCAATAACGCTCTGATGCAAATAACTATCCTCATGCAAAAAAATAATTTTTCGAGATTTAATAACAAAAATTTTAATTTTATTATCACCTATCTCAATCCATGCAAAAGTAACAGGCAACCTATTCCTATCAATCAAAATTTCAACAACTCTTAAAATACAATTTGACTCAACATCAACAAAATCGACATGCAATCCCAATGCGCTTAGCCGCTTCATTTTAGTCAAAATCAAATTAGACTTAGCTGCAATAATTAACATTTCATAAAAATCACTTTGCTGATCTTTATCGTTAATTAAAATATAATCAAAACAGACGTTATCTATGTGAGCAAGAATATGCTTTTGCGCTTCTATTCTAGCAATCTCATCTAGCTCAGAAGCACTTAATTTTTTACTAACCTTGATAGACTTACGCAAAGTAGACGAATCGGCGATAGCAATAGCCACCCTCGAACTTTTGAATTTAGCATCCTTAATTTTTCTACAGATAAATTTATTATATTTAAGATTATTCGGAAGAAAAAACCGCTGAAAATTACTAACATAAAAACTATTATCTACCCATTCTAACTGTAAAATACATATAGATTTATCAGTCAAATAGACACCAATAGATACATTAATACCACGAGGCTTAGATTTAATAAAATACGGCACGCAGACATCTCCATAATTGCGTTTGGACTTCCTTTTTAATAGCCTGCAAACACAGGCTCTGCAAAATTTTACACAATCCTATTATTCTTAGTCAATAATTTTTAAGTAATTCCCTTCGTACTGAACCAAAAATTCCGGTATAGCATCACCCACTAAGTCCTATACTTCGTTACAAGCTCAAAAGAAAGCCTTAACTACCTTTATCCGTTCAAAAGATTCATTAATACGTGATTTATTAATTTTACCCTGCAAAACTTTTTCAGCGATTATATTGATAACCTCATTAGGGTCTTGGGGTTTATCCACTAATTGATTACCAAAAATAAACATATCTACACCGGCATTAATTGCAAGAGTTAATGAATCTTCTAGCGTATAGTTATCAGTAATCGCTTTCATTTGCATATCATCACTAATTATTATTCCAGGAAAACGCAGCTCTTCACGTAATATTCCACTTAATATTTTGGCAGACAAAGTTGCAGGCAAACCAGTGTCATCTAAACTACGATTAACTATATGCGCGGTCATTATCATACTATTAGCTTTTTTCAGGGCTTTAATATTCTTATATGGCTCGAGCTCGCATGATAACCAAGTATCAGTCACATCAACAAAACCAAGATGCGAATCTTTAGTAGAACTTCCATGTCCTGGGAAATGCTTAAATACAGGCAAAATACCACACTTTAAAAACTCTTGGGCATAAACACTCGCATACTCAGCAACTTTTTTTGGTTCAGATGCAAAACAGCGCCCAATCTTACCTAAAACTGGATTATTAGGATCCACGTTAACATCTACGACTGGCGCAAAATTTACATTAAACCCTGATGTTTTTAAAGTTTCTGCCATTTCAGATGCAACTTCATGTGCCTTAGCTAATGGATAACTAGCTACTAATTCAGCACTTGTGGTTTGTGGGAAACCATAAGTTGATTTTAATCTATCAACTTTACCGCCTTCATAATCAACCGAAATAAATAATGGCAAGTTTAGACGTTGTGCGTTACGATTGGCAATCTCATTATATTTTTGTAAGTTTTTATTAAGTTCCATTACTTGCTTAGGACTTGCAATATTCTTAGAAAAACTTTTAGTATTAAAATTATAATCAAATAAAATCACTCCGCCTAATGCACAATTCTCAATTTGTTGTACTATTTGCGAATTATTATCCACACTTAATCCATCAAATCCAAAAATTAACATTTGACCAATTTTATAGCGTAAATCTTGCTCATTCATGATTTTTTACCTCGCATAATAACTCTCCTTGCGAAAGTTTAATATTTATCTCTTCTCCAACCGCAACATCACTGCTATTTGATAATAATTTACCTTTATACATAACCAATGCATATCCTCTATCAAGAGTTGCTAATGGACTTACCGCATTTAATGTGCCTAAAAAAGTGCGCAATTGTTGTTGCCTATTTTGTAAAATATTTTGCATCGCTATATATAACCGCTTTTGTAACATGGATGTTTGTTCGTTAAAACTCTTTACAATAACTCGTGGATTTTGTCTCTCAAGTTTGGCTAATAAAGTTTCTAAATAACGATGCTTTATAAGAAAGTATTTTTCAATATTGTTTTTTAAATGAATATCTAAATAATCAAGCCGTTGCCAATAACTAATTATCAACCGCCTTGGCGAAGCAAGCATATCTAACGCATGCTTTAAAATAATAGTCTTATTTTGCAAATACCTTCTAATTATATTAATTAAATTTGTCTGTATTTTAGTAATATAACTAATAATATCTTGCAAATCAGGACTAACCGCCTCGGCAGCTGCGGTTGGAGTTGCTGCGCGTAAGTCAGCGACAAAATCAGCGATTGTAAAGTCAATTTCATGCCCAATACCTGTTACCACTGGTAATTTACTTGCCGCAATTGCATATGCAAGATTTTCATCGTTAAAAGACCATAAATCTTCTATTCCACCACCACCTCTTGCCAAAATTAACACATCAGCAAGATTATCTTGATTTGCCTTTTGTAAAGCGGCCATCAGCATTTGAGGCGCGCTTTCGCCTTGAACATCGCTATGATAAACAAGAACTTTAGCAAGCTTATTACGCCTTTTAAGGGTTGCCAAAATATCTTTAATTGCCGCACCACTTTTAGATGTTATAACCCCTATTGTATTCGGAAATTTGGGGATTTCTCGCTTTCTTTCACTCGCAAACAAGCCTTGTGCATCTAGTTTTGCTTTTAATTTTTCAAAAAGCCTATGTAACTCGCCTAAACCATCATCTTCAAGCTTCGCAACAATTAACTGATAATCACCACGTGGCTCATATAAACTAAGCCTGCCATAAGCACAAACTTTTTGTCCATCGGCAAGTTGTAAAAGCGTATTAATCTGTCTCCCACGAAAAAACACGCAACGCACCTGCGCGCTTTTATCTTTTAATGTAAAATAATAATGTCCTGATGCAGGCTTGACGAGGTTAGAAATCTCACCAAGAACGGCGACCTCACCAATCCCTTGCTCTAAAATATTTTTTACTTCATGGTTTAGCTGACTAACACTTATCTTTTGCATTAAATCAACCAACTATACTATATCCAGCATCTACAAATAAAGTATGTCCACGAATCATTGTAGCCTCTGGTAGACATAATAAATAAATAGTATTTGCAACATCTTCAGGTACCAAAGACCTATCTGCTAAAGCTCTAGTTTGATATTCTGCTAATAAATGTTCGCGATTAGGGAAGTGCTTTAAGGCATCTGTATCTATTACTCCTGCAGATACTGTATTTACTGTAACATCAATATCCGCCATTTCTATACTTAAAGAACGAACCAATGCTTCAAGTGCCGCTTTAGATGCGCCAATAAAAGCATAGTTGGGAATAGCTCGCTCCGCTCCAAGACTTGATAAAGCAATAATCCGCCCCCCATCTTTAAATAAGTCTCGCGCACCTCGAGCCAAGTGATTTAAAGCTAATGCATTGGTTTCCATACACCATCGAAAATGTTTGGTGGACATTTTAAGTGCTGGTTTTAAAACTCCACTTGCAGCATTACTAATTACAAAATCAAGTCGTGCAAATGTATTTTTAAATATAGCGAACATTTCATTAACTGATTTCTCATCAGCAACATTTGCTTGAATGGCAATAGCTTGCCGACCAAGATTTTGAATTTCTTCAACTAAAATTTTAGCTTCATCAGAGCTATTGTAATATACAATAGCAATATCGGCCCCATTTTTAGCAAGTTTCAAAGCTGTAGCTTTGCCTATACCGCGCGCGCCACCAGTAATTAATGCTACTTTTCCTGTAAAAACTAAAGACATCTACCCACCCCACTAATTTATATTTATAGCAGTATAACTCATTCATCTCTTGTCTTTAAGTAAGTAAATTTATAAAATTCCACACTGGTTATTTAAAGGTAGAAGCTCAACATGTCGCAAGCCTGGTATAAAACTGCAATTTCAATCGCATCGCTCTTTGCATTTCGTATGTTGGGTTTGTTTATGCTTATCCCTGTTTTTACTGTTTATGCAGCCAAATTAGATAATGCAACACCATATTTAATTGGCATAGCGCTTGGCAGTTATGGTCTTACCCAAGGAATGTTACAAATTCCATTTGGGATATTATCAGACAAATATGGACGTAAGCCTATATTATTTATGGGATTTATTTTATTTGCCATTGGTAGCTTAATTGGGGCTATCTCATCTTCTATTTATGGCATGATAATAGCACGCTCAATCCAAGGAGCAGGCGCGGTTGGCAGTGTGTTAATAGCGCTACTAACTGATCTAGTGCCAGAAAATAAACGCACACATTCTATGGCGGTTATTGGTAGTAGTATTGGAGTATCTTTTAGCTTAGCTATAATTTTAAGCCCTTATATTACGAAACATTTCGGTTTATCCGGAATATTCTTTTTAACTGTGTTATTAGCAATAATTGGCCTAATTATCTTAGGTTACATTATTCCCAACCCTAAAACTCAACAACAAAGTCAAGATAAACCAAAATTTGTAAGCATCTTAATAAATCAACAGCTAATGCGCCTAAACTTCGGCATATTTATACAGCACTTTGTGCTTACTAGTAGTTTTTTTGCTATTCCGATGTTACTTGAACAACAAATTCATGCTGGAATAATCAATAATTTATGGCACTTTTATCTGCCAGTTGTACTTTTAGGATTTATTCTAATGGTCCCGCTTATTGTCTTATCCGAAAGAAAAAATAAAGCAAAACCAGTATTTATTAGCGCTATATTAGTAATTTTAATCAGCCAAATTACGCTTATTTATAAATGTAATGATCACAATTATATGCTCCTAGCATTGATAGCCTACTTTATATCCTTTAATTTTTTAGAAGCTAATTTACCATCATTAATTGCGAAACATGCACCATTAAAAACGCGTGGCGCCGCCATGGGAGTCTACTCTAGTAGTCAATTCTTAGGAATATTTGCTGGCGGCAGTTTGGCTGGGTTTATTTTTAAAGCTTATAGCTTTAGTGGAATTTTTACCCTAAACTCAATCATCGTATTGGTTTGGTTGCTTATATCCATCAATGTTCGTACAGAAAATAACAGATAGAGCTCGAATGTTTCTTTATTCAATCAAACCTGACACTCTCTAGCCCATATCCTTAGCATAGCATTGCCACGATGTTGTAAATAATAAGAGACGTCTTTAACTTCAACCCCATAATTATCTTGATATAGACCCATAATTATTGGTCCAAGTAAATTAGAAGGCTCGCCATTTGTATCAACAAGCGGGAAGATTCTCACATCTTTCGCAACTCTAGCTAACTCTTTAATCCTTGCAATATGATACTCAACCGTTTGATAATCAAGGTCGGCAAAAAAATTATTAGCTATCAAAGCAAAATCAAATTTAAAATTTGGAAAAGGTAACTCATCTACTGTTATTGGCAAATAGCGCTTATCTTCCAAACCTTTTTCAAAGTCTGCTAAAAAACTTGCAATCCCTTTACGCCTATAACTAACTAATTTCTCAAAGCTGCCATATCTAGAGACATCCAAACTATCTAAATTATTTTCAAGCTGTGAAACTCTTGTCGTAAAGTTAGTCTCAATTTTATTTTGTAAACTTTTTTTATCTAAAGCATACCATGGATCACAACTCACACAAGCTGACGCCGTACCTTGGATTTCCACATTAAAAGCACTAATACCACTATTATACTCTAAAAAACTTTTACTCAAGTCTTCGTCAGTTAAAGCAAACATATCTTTATATTCATCAAGATGTTGGCCCCATAAAGCTATTCTGCGCATACTTACCTCATCCTTATTAATTTTTCTGGCAGTGACTTTACGAGTATAACAATGCAAAATCAACTTCACAATTATCTCGTCACCCTGTATAGTTTAACCTAGAATAGAACTTGTATATTTAAAGATAGTCTTTGCGAGCCTTGGTGAAGCAACCTAGAGTTTTTGAATATCACTAGATTGCTTCACTTTATTCGCAACGACAGCATTTTTATATCGACTTACGTAAATATCCGAGTTTTGCGTAAGTTCTGAAGAAGTATAATCAAAAGGATTGATATGAATACAAATGATATTGTTATAGTTTCAGCTAAACGAACCGCCCAGGGTAATTTACTTGGCACATTATCCACATTATCAGCTCCTTACTTACTTGCACAAACTTTTAAGGCTATTATTCAAGAAACTAAAATAGAACCTCAAATAATCAATGAAGTTATTGCTGGTTGTGTGCTTCAAGCAGGTATTGGTCAAGGGCCAGCTCGTCAAGCAGCGATTTATGCTGACATACCCTATGCAACAGGCGCAACTACTATTAATAAACTATGTGGTTCTGGTATGAAATCTGTAATGTTTGCTCATGATTTAATAAAAGCAGGTTCTGCAAATGTTGTATTAGCTGGTGGTATGGAAAGTATGAGTAATGCTCCTTACCTTCTTAAAAAAGCTCGCCAAGGATATAGACTCGGACATGGAGAATTAAAAGATCACATGTTTTTTGATGGATTAGAAGACGTCTATAAACCAGGAACATTAATGGGCAACTTTGCAGAAATAACCGCAGCAAAATATAATTTTAGCAAAGAACAACAAGATGAATTCGCTATTTTATCTATGACTAGAGCCATTAACTCTCAAAAAAACAATGAATTTGCCAAAGAAATAGTACCTATTACCATCGAAAATAAAAAATCCTCTTTTATAGTAAATGTTGATGAAGGTCCAGATGAAGACAAAATAGCTAAAGTAACAAGGCTAAAACCAGCTTTTGCGAAAGACGGAACCATAACTCCTGCTAGTACTAGTTCTATCTCTGATGGCGCCGCAAGCCTTTTATTAATGCGCGCTGAAGATGCAAAAAACTATGGTTTACAACCACTCGCAAAAATTGTTGCACATAGCACCTTCTCTCAAGAACCATCTTGGTTTACCACAGCGCCAATTGAAGCTATAAAAGAAGTTTTACAAAAAGCAAATTGGCATGTGGATGATGTAGATTTATTCGAAATAAATGAAGCATTTGCCGTAGTTACTATGGCTGCAATTAAAGATTTAGAACTAGATATTAATAAAGTTAACATTCAAGGAGGAGCATGTGCTCTTGGGCATCCAATTGGAGCATCAGGTGCTAGAATTTTGGTTACATTAATAAACTCACTTTTACGCCGCAAAGAGAAAAAGGGAATTGCGTCTTTATGCATAGGTGGAGGTGAGGCAACTGCAATAGCTATTGAGATTAAGGATTCTTATGTTTAAAAATTCGACTCCATATATAGTCTATATATTACTTAGTGTTTTTGTTGTGATTCTTGCTAAGTACGTAAATGAAGTTGTAAGCTTTATTGTATATTTATATGACTACATTGATGATCACCTTGAGGTATTATTCAATCAGTCACCTGCTGGCATTCTATCACGTAACAGTTTGGCACTTGTTATTTGTCCATTGATAATAACTGGCGCGCCTGCTTTAATTTATTATGCAATAAAAAGAAGTAGAATGCCGTATTTTTTAGAGGCTACTTGGCTTACTTGGATGGTAATTGTTCTAGGTAATTCGCTAGTAAAATAAGAGATAAGAATGGCAATAATTACTAGTAAAATCAATATTAACTCTGATGAGTTTAAAAATAATAACCTTATGATGCAGGAATTATTAAATAATCTGCAAAAAACTATTGAAAAAATCTCTCTAGGTGGCGGTGAAAAAGCTCGCGCCAGACATATAAAACATGGCAAGCTACTACCAAGAGATAGATTACAACATCTATTAGACATTGGCAGCCCTTTCCTTGAGTTATCTCAATTAGCAGCATATAACGTCTATAACGATAACGTTGCTGCTGCCGGCATTATTAGTGGTATAGGCCAAGTAAGCGGTCAAGATTGTATGATAGTCATGAACGATGCAACAGTTAAAGGAGGAAGCTATTACCCTCTCACGGTCAAAAAGCACTTACGCGCTCAAGAGATAGCAAGAGAAAATCACTTGCCTTGTATTTACTTGGTTGATTCAGGGGGAGCATATTTACCAATGCAGGATGAGGTTTTTCCAGACAAAGAACATTTCGGAAGAATATTTTTTAATCAGGCGCAGCTGTCCAGCCAAAATATCCCACAAATAGCAGTAGTAATGGGCTCTTGCACCGCAGGAGGGGCTTATGTTCCAGCAATGGCTGATGAATCAATTATGGTGCGGAATCAAGCAACCATATTTCTAGCAGGCCCTCCGCTTGTCAAAGCCGCAACTGGTGAAATCATAACTCCAGAAGAGTTAGGAGGAGCCGACGTGCATTGTAAACAATCTGGAGTCGCAGATTATTATGCAGAAGATGATAGTCACGCCCTACAACTAGCACGAAATATTATTAAAAATTTAAACCGTAAACAACAAAGCTCTTATAAAACCATCAGTAGTCGAGAACCATTATATGCAAGCGAAGAATTAAACGGGATAATTCCAACTGATCCACGCAAACCTTTTGATATTCGGGAAATAATTGCAAGAATTATGGATGGTTCAGAATTTGATGAGTTTAAGGCTTTATTTGGCACAACCTTAATTTGCGGGTATGCACATTTATATGGTTATCCAGTTGGTATTATTGCTAATAATGGCGTGTTATTTGGTGATAGCGCTTTAAAAGGGACTCATTTTATTGAGCTTTGTTGCAAACGCAATATTCCACTAATTTTTTTACAAAATATTACTGGATTTATGGTTGGTAGTAAGTATGAAGCTGCTGGAATCGCAAAGCACGGCGCAAAAATGGTTACCGCTGTTGCAAATGCAAATGTCCCTAAATTTACAGTTATAGTTGGTGGTAGCTTTGGTGCAGGAAATTATGCTATGTGTGGTCGAGCGTACGCACCACGTTTTTTATGGTCATGGCCAAACGCTCGTATTTCTGTAATGGGAGGAGAACAAGCTGCCAATGTGCTTGCCCAAATTAATAGAGATAAACATAACAAACACAATACTGAATGGCCTAAGGAACAAGAAGAAGAATTTAAAGCTCGCTTAAGAGAACAATATGAAACTCAAGGTAATCCATATTACGCAAGCGCGCGCTTATGGGATGATGGTGTTATAGCCCCTCAAGATACGCGCAAAATTTTAGGATTATGCATAAGAGCATCATTAAATGCTCCACCTAAAAGTACAGAATATGGAATATTTAGGATGTAATCATGAGTAATATTTTAGTAGATATAAGTGAAAATATTTATACAATAACTTTTAATAATACCAGTAAACACAATGCATTTGATGATATATTTATTCAAGAATTACAAGTAGCAATACATAATGCTGCAAATAATAAAGATACTAAAGTTGTATTATTAAAAGCAAATGGAGAAAACTTCTCTGCTGGAGCAGATCTTTCTTGGATGAAGCGCATGGCTAATTATAGCCATGAAGAAAATACTGCTGATGCGTTACAACTTGCAAAATTAATCAATAGTATTTATGCAATTGAAAAACCAACTATTGCTATGATTCAAGGTAAGACATTTGGTGGAGGTTTGGGTATTATTGCTGCTTGTGATATTGCAATTGCAGCTAAAAATGCAACGTTTTGCTTCTCTGAGGTAAAACTTGGACTAATACCAGCTGTTATAAGTCCGTATATAATCAATGCAATTGGCGCACGCTGCGCTAAATGGCTTTTTATGAGTGCAGATATATTCTCAGCACAAAAAGCATTAGACATTAATTTAATTCAATACACAGTAACAAAAGATGAATTGGAAAATTTTACTTGGGAATATGCACAAAAAATCGCAACTTATCCAAATGGCGCTGTCAATAGTGCCAAACGTTTAGTCAAAACTATACAGGATTTACCAATTGATGCGAATACTCAACAATTTACAGCTGAACTTATCGCGACTCAGCGTTCCCTCGAAGAAGCGCAGACCGCACTTGCTAATTTTTTTAAGAGCAAAGGACTATAAATGTTTCACAAATTACTTATTGCAAACCGCGGTGAAATTGCCTGTAGAATAATAAAAACAGCACAAAAAATAGGCATAAGAACTGTTGCAATTTATTCGACAGAAGATACTAGGAGTTTACATGTATCTCTTGCAGATGAGGCATATTGCGTAGGTGGCGCCAAAGCAGTTGATAGTTATTTGCAAATAGAAAATATAATTAATATTGCAAAAAGCAGTAATGTTGATGCAATCCATCCTGGATATGGTTTTCTTTCTGAAAGTCCTGCTTTTGCCGAACGATGCGAGGCAGAAAATATAGTTTTTGTTGGACCATCTATCAGCGCCCTACAGGCTATGGCATCTAAACAACTAGCCAAACAATTACTTGAAAAAACCAACGTTCCTCTAACTCCAGGATACCATGGCAAAGAACAGTCAGAAGATAACTTGCTAGCAGAGGCAAAAAAAATAGGCTTTCCAGTGTTACTAAAAGCTGCTGATGGTGGTGGTGGTAAAGGAATGCGAATCGTTGAAAATGAAAAAGCATTCTCCGCAAATCTTGCAAGCGCTAAGCGTGAAGCGATGGCAAGTTTTGCACGACATATTGAAGTACAAATTATTGCGGATAATTATGGGGAAACATTACATCTTTTTGAAAGAGATTGTTCAATCCAAAGACGACATCAAAAAATAATCGAAGAAGCACCAGCAACTATTGAAGAAAAATTTAGAGCAAATATAACCAAGGCTGCAATAGAAGTAGCAAAAGCTATTGATTATCGTGGGGCTGGGACAGTTGAATTTCTAAGCGATGGTGAAAAATTTTACTTCATGGAAATGAATACCCGCTTACAAGTAGAACATCCCGTTACTGAAATGATAACTGGATTAGATTTAGTAGAATTGCAATTACGAATTGCAGCAGGCGAACCTCTTGCAATAAAACAATCCGCAGTAAAAATACATGGTCATGCGATTGAATGTCGTATTTATGCTGAAGATCCTGAAAATAATTTTATGCCATCCATTGGCAAGATTAAATTTTATAAAACAGAAAACCCTCCATTTACTAGGGTTGATACTGGAATCAATCAAAATTCTATAGTTAGTAGATACTATGACCCTATGCTATCTAAAGTAATTGCATGGGGGGAAACTCGCGAACAAGCAAGAACTAGACTTTGCAATATGTTAGAAAATTTTCATCTAAGCGGCATAAAAAACAATATTATATTCTTAAAAACTGTCTTACAGAATCAAAGATTTGTTAACAATAATATTAATACCAATTTCCTAAATGAAGAACAAATAACTCTACCTAAGCCAGACTATGCATTAGCTGGATTTCTGGCCGCAAGCCTTGATTATTTAACGCAGCAAATTAGCAAAGATCCAATTTTAAATGATACGCTTGGCTTTCAAATGCATTTAAGTAATGATTGGCATAAAAAATATTTAATCAATGGCAAACAGATTAATATTCAAATAACCCCCAAAGACAAAAATAATTTAGACCTTGTTATTCTAAATTTTGACTCCCAAGAATTAAATAGTTCTGAATACAACAATAAATTATCTGTAAGCGTTTATTTAGATAAAAACTCAAATCAATTAATATTTGCAGATAAAACTAGGGTAAAAAAATTCTTATTTCATAAAGAAGGTATAAAAACAATTATTTTTACCGGAAATGGTAACTTAGAAATTACAAACTTTACAACCGAATCTAATAATACAAACACCACACACGCTGGTAATCAATTAACCGCCCCCATGCCAGGAACAATTGTTGCAATATTAAAAAAGGCAAACGAAAAAATCCAAGCAGGTGAGCCGTTAATTATTATGGAAGCAATGAAAATGGAACATACGATTCTTGCACCAAGAGATGGTATAATAAGCACTATTTATTATGATATAGGCTCACAAGTACAAGAAGGGGCAACGTTAGTTGCTATGGAAAAACCATGAGCCTTCCAAAGCAAGTAACAATAACCGAAGTTGGGCCACGAGATGGCTTACAAAATGAACCAAAATTTGTTAGCACTAAGAAAAAAGTCGAGCTAATTAATTTATTAAGTGAAACTGGCTTAAAGAATATTGAAGTTACTAGTTTTGTCTCCCCCAAAGCAATACCTCAATTAGCTGATAGTGTAAAAGTATATGAGTCGATTATAAAACCAACATCGGTCAACTTTTCTGCTTTAGTTCCTAATGTTCAAGGTATGCAAATGGCCATTTCTTCAGGGATTAAAGAAATCGCCATTTTTACCGCAGCAAGCGAAATGTTCAATCAAAAAAATATAAACTGCTCTATCATAGAAAGTATTGAGCGTTTTAAACCGGTCATGCAATTAGCAAAAGAAAATAACATTAAAGTTAAAGCATATATATCCTGCGTACTAGGCTGTCCTTATGAAGGAGATGTCGAGCCAAAAAAAGTAGTAGATGTTATACACAAATTAATAAATATCGGCGTCGATGAGATGGATCTTGGTGATACAATCGGCGTCGGCACCCCAAAACAAACTGAAATGCTAATTGAAACAATTCGAGAGTTTATACCTCTTAATAAAATTAGCATGCATTTTCACGATACTTACGGACAAGCAATAGCTAATATATATAGCGCCCTTGAATGCGGAATAACTAAATTTGATAGCTCAGTAGCTGGACTAGGAGGTTGCCCTTATGCGCAAGGAGCTAGTGGTAACATTGCAACTGAAGACGTATTATACCTAATGCATGGACTTGGTATTCACACTGGGATTGACATATATAAAATTGTAAGTGCCGGGGATATGATTTGTAAGTTCATAGGCAGAAAAAATCAATCCAAAGTTGCTAATGCTTTACTTGCAAATAGCTAGAACCTATTTTCTATCTTACTTTGACAAAATAATAACTTAATATGAAAACCACTAATCTGCGAAGCAATTTAGCATTGGATTTAACAAGAATTGTATATTTAAAAAATATATCATGGCTTAAATTTGTTTTTTAATTGCTCAATAACATCATCGGTTCCGGATATTTTTTTAAGAGCATTATTTTCTGATTTAAATAATTTAAGTCTACGCCAAGATTCCTTATCATCACTACTTGATATCGATTTTTCAATTTCTTCTTTAGTTATTTTATCACCCTCTTTTTTCCTCGCAAGTAATTCATTTAAACTTTTCATCGTTTGGTTTTGATATCCAGATAAAAACCACTTAAAAAACGCAAATGCTTTTAAAAACTTTATAACAACATTCTTAGACTGATATGAATCTAATATTTCCTGCATATTTTCTTTAGTAATTGACTTAGCTTCTTGAGATTCTTTGATAGAGTCTATTACTATATCTCTACATTTTGCTTGATGAGAAAAAGGTAATTGTTCTGCTAATTTAGTTAATTTATCCTTATCCATTGTAATTAAAATAATTTTTAAACTTTTTGCCCCTAATTCTCTATGTGCTCTTAATAACTCATTTTCGTTTTCAATAGACCCACCAATCAATCTTAGCTGTTTTTCTGATAACAAGTTTTTTAGTAGCAATCCTATTATAGAATCATCTTTATCCCTAAGATTTAACTTTTTTATTAAAACATTCCCAAACGGTATCAATATTATGAGAAATTTTTTTTTGTTCTAAGATTATAGATAAAACAGAATATAAGTCTTTTTCATCCATGGTTGAACAATAATTTACCAGGGCATCAATATTTGTAATTGATTCAGCTACTCGTTGTATATTCCTAATCTTTTCATCAGAAAACTCTACCGACATTTAATATTACCCATAATAAATTTATCAATCCTTTATAATTATAGTATAATCTATACAATTTATATTATTTAAAATCAATAAAGACTGATTTAAAACTTAAATAGTTGCGAGCACTTAATATATTTTGGGTGCGGTTCTTTTAAAACGACATAAATTTCGCTGGTAGGTTGGGCCTTGGCCTGAGGGATCTTCACCTTTTTTTGTACAATCATACTAAATTCCTCCCCAAGCCAAAGCTTGTACTTCATTAAGATCAATTTGGAGAGGAATT
>JAUIBC010000029.1 GCA_030427555.1 Gammaproteobacteria bacterium
AAGGTGATAAACTCGTGGTAAATAATAGTTTACTAGGTAAACTATTAGAGCATGCCAATACAGCCCCAGATAAAATTGCCATTATAACTACAGATGAATCTTGGAGTTATCATAAGTTATATACTGAAACTCTAATTTGGAAAAACCGCATTAAATCACTAAATTTAAGTGGACCAACAATAATATGCATGCATCGAACACCAAGAATGCTTGCAATATTACTTGCCATGCAATGGCTAGAAATCGCATATATACCCGTTGAAATTACGACTCCTATAAAAAGAATCAGATCAATAATTGAAGATAGCAAAGCCCAAGCAGTTTTACATGATACTGTACATGCAGAAGAATTTATAAGTTTGCCTTGTAAGATATTAGAACTACATAATTTAGTTAATATAGACGACTCAGACTATACTATTATTCCTAAAGATCCTATACCCAAATCAAATAAAACTGTATATATAATTTACACTTCCGGATCAACAGGTATTCCTAAGGGAGTTAGCATTGCAACTAAAGCATTAAATAACTTTTTAGCAAGTATGAGCGAATATTTCTTAAATGAAGTAGATGCTGTTATGCTTGCAACCACAACTATTGCTTTTGATATTTCTTATTTAGAACTATATCTACCAATATGGCAAGGAAAAACGGTATTTATTGCCAACCAAGACGAACATAAAGACCCTGAAGCAATTAAAAAAATATTTACCGAACACAAAGTAACTATTGCTCAAGGAACACCATCTTTTTGGAACATGCTATATTTTTCAGGATGGAAAGGCAAAAAAGATTTAACTATTCTATGCGGCGGCGAACCAATCAATACCCAACTAACCCAAAAAATACTATCAAACATCAAAGAATTATGGAACATGTATGGACCTACTGAATCTACTATTTGGTGCTCTGTAAAAAAAATAACTAACGATTCTGAAATTAATGTCGGCAAACCTCTACATAATTTAGAGATTATGATCTTAGATGCAACTAAAAAAATAGTTCCATTAGGTACTAAAGGACAGTTATTTGTCGGTGGCGCAGGATTAGCAGATGGTTATTATAACCATCAACGATTAACCGAAGAAAAATTCATTATGATAAAAAACGGGATTCATCACAAACGTATTTACAATACTGGTGACATTGCTAGAATCAATGAATCTTTAGAAGTGGAAGTTTTTGGCAGGATAGACAATCAAATAAAATTACACGGCTATAGGATTGAGCTTGAAGATATCCAAGCTAATATCGGTGTACGCGAGTGTGTCGTTGGATTGCATCAAGAACAATTAGTAACATATATTTGTATTAACTCTAATGGTAATTATGATGAACAAAAATTAAAGAAACAACTACTGCAAGAACTACCAGAATTCATGGTACCAAAACGCTTTGTATATTTAGATAAAATACCTTTAAACTCCAATGGAAAATTAGATCGCAAAGCATTATCTCTACCAAATGACGAAATAAATAATGAACAAGAAAATAATAATACTCCATTACAAGATATCATTCAAAATATCTGGCAAGAAACCCTAAACATAAATCATATTCACATCAATACTTCGTTTTTTGAGCTCGGAGGTCATTCTTTAATTGCGGTAAGAATAGTAAATAAAATTAAACTATTATTAAATAAATCCATAAAAATTAATGACATATATCACGCACCTACAATTGCAGAATTAGCCGAGCTAGTACATTCTGCGCCGCAAATTAACGATGAAATTAAACAAATTACTAATAACAAACATCAATCTACTTGGTCACCTTTAACAGATTTCCAATTTCTCTTATGGATATCGAGCATATTTGAACCAGAAGTCAAAAAATTAAATATAGTAGATCGCAAAAGAATCAAAGGCCGCTTAGATAAAGAGGCACTAAATCTTGCCTTGCAAAGCTTGGTAGATAACAATGATGTATTTTCATATCAAATAAATAACATATTTCCTCTACAAAGAAAAACCTGTAATCACATCATTAATTGGCAAGAAATATCTCTAGAAAATTGCACTGAAAGTGATATGGAAGAACACCTTTATCAATCTCTAAAAGAGTTATCACTTACTAAAAAATGGTCAAACAAAAAAGTATTGTTAATAGCCAAGCTATTTTACTTAACAAATGATCGTATAGAAATACAAATCGCTATGCCACATTTAATATCTGATCAACAGTCTATAGATATTTTCTTTAAACACTTATCAGAAGCATATCTATACTTTTCAAATAATATAAAACAAATTAATCTAAATCACCATAAACCTTTTACTGAATTTGCACAAAGAGAATATTATAATATTCAATCATCATTAAAATCTGATGAAAATTTTTGGCTAAACTATTTAAAAGATACAGAATTATTTAACTTCCCAAAACAGTACGTAATACCTTGTAACAAAAACAACTATAATGAATATAGTACAACTTTTCCAATTACAGAACAACAAATAAATCAATGGAAAAAATTTTGTATAGAACATTCAATAACTTTAAACGATTTACTTTGCGCAGCAATAGGCATAACTCTTAAACAAAATTTTGCCAATGAATTAAGCATGCCTGAAAATCTATTAATAAATACAGTAAAATCATCACGTGAAGACCCAAGCTTTGATGAAGTAATTGGTTGCTTTATAAAATCGCAACCAATTAAACTATCATTAAAAGAGAACCATGATCTTATATCTCTAGCTAAACAAGCACAATATTCAAACTCTGAAACAGCAAATTATCAATGTGCCCCAAGCTTAATTAAACTCTCAAGCATTGGCCAAGTACATTGTTCTCCAAACAGAATAAAAGGTATACTTGTTGCAATAATTACGAAAATATATTCGCAAATATCAAAGAAACTTTATAATTTAAATTTACCAATTATTAAAGCATGCAAACGCTTAGCCAGAATAAATAGTAATAGAGGCTTCCTTATTAGTGTCAATATATGGCACAATTTCTTTAACGTATCACAAAACCCACAATTATGCGGAAATCCATGCCAAATTATACCCAACTCCACAAAAGACGTTTCCGTAATAAATGGTGTACTAGAAGTATGTTTAATGCGTGATGATATAACAAATGAAGCTTGTTTGCTTATTTCAGCAAATTTAAAATCAAATATACGCAATAACATTGGTAACAAACTACTACAAGTTTTAACAGACAGATAAAAGTTTAGAAAAAAGATAACTATAAAAAATAAGGAAACACATGACGTTCGCCAATCAAGGTTATAAACACATAAAACGAATAAACGTAAATCAAATAGCATTTCTTGGTTTAGGAAATATGGCAAAAAAAATGGCTTTACGTATAGGAAACAAAAATAACCCTAAAGATCTTATACAAGGCTACTCTCCTAGTCAGAGGCAAATAGAAAATATATTAACTCATGCAAGCATCAAGGAAACACTAAATCACCAACTAAAATATGTTATATATGCGTTTAAACCAAAAAATTGGAACGAAAATCTAAAAAAAGAGATTTATGATGTTTTGCAAAAGCATAAAGAACGCCCAATTATCGTCTCAATTCTAGCTGGTTTAGGCATAGAAGAGCTTGATTGTGATATTGTTGTAATGCCAAACATGCTGTGTGAAGTTGGCCATAGCTTCATGTTTGCGCATGCACGTGATAACTTAGTTAATAAACAAAAACTTGAATTTGAGAAAATGTGTGAAAATATGGGTCCTATATTTTGGGTAAATCAAGCATCACAAATGCACATGGCTGTAGCTAGCTCTGGAAGTGCGCCTGCATATATATTGTTTGCAATGGATAAGGCTGTAAAAATATACGAATTATCAGGTCTATCTCACCAAGAAGCCAGACACAAAGTTATTTATACTATTAAAAAAGCTACTGAGTTATTAAAATCTAAAATAGAAACTAACAATGCCTTTATCTGGGATGATATTTACAAAGAATTAACAAATAATAATCAATTAATATTCATTTTAAGAATGATTGAAGCATATTGTAATGCTATGCAAGAATTAGGGCTAGATATAAAAACCACATATCAAGTAGCTTGGCATACAGTCTTTGGCACCGCGCTATTAGTAGAAAGCCACCCTGAATTAGAAATTAATACGATTATAGAAAGCATTATGTCTAAAGGTGGAACAACTGAGAGAGCAATTGCTGTTGCAAAAACCGCAACCTTTGACATATTCAGCTCACAAGAAACTCTAAATAAATTCATGCTATCTATGCTAAAAGCAGCATATGATCAATCAATATTCTTAAAAGAACAATCAAAAAAAAAGCCTAGCTCTCTGGAGGGTAAATCCATATTTAAAGAACCAGCACAAGATGAAATTTTAAATAACGTGCATATCCGTTATTTAGCAGAATCCTATAGCATACTCAAATAAATGCTACCAGCGTCCTGTGCATTGTCAGCAGGACGCTTATTTCAACAAAAAATATACTTATTATTGTAAATCAAATTTAGTTAAAAGAAACTTCTAACCTTAAAAACTAATAAAACTAATGAAACAATTAAAATCAAAATCGGAGTAATCGATCCGCCAAATACTTGATAAGAAGCTGAATCAGCATAGATGCGACGCCCACATAAAATCACAACTGCCGGTAACACACCATACAATAGCACATCTACAAATCCCCCAGCTAAACTAAGGGCATTTAAAAATATTTGTGGGTATATCAAAGCACATAAAGTTGAAGGTGTGAAAATTAATAGGTACACAAAAACGTCCGAATTAAAATGATGCTTGCGAATATATTTTTTTAAACCATCTTTTACAAAATCAACAAAACTCATTGTGCTTGGCAAAAAAGAAGTCAACATCGCAAACAGCGAGAAAGATTTAATAATAAATTCTATTTCAGCAGATGGCTTTCCAATATTCACAAGTAAATCACTGACAATAACAGCATTATCATTTTGCATATTTACAGTATTAGATAACATACCGATAATGACGTAATTCCAAATAAAATATATGATAAATGGAATAAAATTTCCAACAATTATAGCCACGCGTATCGCTTTAATATCTCGTTGTAAATAATAAGTTACACTTGGAACTAAGTTTTGATATCCAAAACAAATTAGCAATATTGGAAAAACAGCAAACATTTGTGGCCAATCAGTAAACAATAAATTATTATGAACTACATTCCTTAAACCAAAAACCACAAGTAATATGTATGAAATAGCCATACCTAAAAGCATAGCTCTATTAAAGCCATCTATAAAAACCACACCAGCATAAGAAACCACAACAATAAAAATCAAACAAAGTAACGTTCCTTGTGTATGAGAAATTTGTAAAGGTACAAAATACATGAGCATTTGGGCAAATAAATCCCCTCCTGCTGATAAATAAGCAATAAATAAGCAATAAAATAAAAATAAAAATATAGTTAAAAATTTGGCTGACTTTCCCAAAATACTATTAGCAATAGAAGGTAAATTAACCCTACCATCAAACCATAAAGTTGCTTCTAGTAAAAGCAATCCAGTAAATGTTGTAAATAAATAGCTAAAAAACATAGCAAGTGTTGCTGGCATAAACCCTGCCAAACGACTAACTATAGGCAGACCTATCATTCCAACGCCAACACAACAACCAGTTATTAACATGGTTGCGCCAAATCTTCTTCTTACATTATTTCTAACCATTACATAATATTCCTATAAAACAAGGCTAGATATACCAGGACCACGCTAGTCTTTGCGAGCAATAGCGAAGCACACTAGTCTTTGCGAACGAAGTGAAGCAATCCAGTGTCCTAAATGTCTCATTGCTTCACTGCGTTCGCAATGACAACACCATGTTTCTCATGCATCGACCTTTGCTGATATACCTAATAAATTTTAAAATTAAATACCATGTAATGTTACACCATTACATGAGTAATGGTCAAACTTATCTATTTTAAATTTTCTTTAACAAATTGCAGAAGTTCTGGGGAAAGGCGTTTTATTTCGTTAGATCCGCGAGTAATTTTAGCGATACTGACATTTAGATTTTTGGCAATTTCACGTTGACTTAATTTTTTAGCAAGTAATTCACGAATAATTAAACAACGTTTAGCAACATCTATTTTTTCTTCTGGAGTCAATAATAACTCAAACAAAGAACTTAACTGCTTTTCATCTTTAACCTGTTGGCACCAAGTAAGTAACTGTTGCCAACCATCAATGCTATCATCCACCTAAAGATTACTCCAAATATTAAACAAAAGATGTAATTTCGAAAAAAGTCTATTAAAATAATACCTTAAAATCGTACTTTAAGCTATTAGAGCTCAAGAAAGAAATATATGCAAAGTTCTAGCAACACATGTGACCTTCAAGATCTTACCAATAAAGTAATAAATTGTACTTCATGTGAGTTACATAAAACCAGAAAACAAGCCGTTATTTCAAGAGGCAACTCTATTGCCAATATTATGCTTATTGGCGAAGCTCCTGGCTATTACGAGGATCAACAAGGCATACCGTTTGTTGGGAAGGCAGGTAAGCTTTTAGACAAAATGTTACAGGCAATTGGATTAAACCAAAAAGATGTATATATAACTAATATCATAAAGTGCCGCCCCCCAAGTAACCGTGATCCACAAAATACAGAAATTAATAGCTGCGGCCCGTTTTTAACTAAACAAATTAAAATTATAAAACCAAAAGCTATTTTAGCTCTTGGAAGATTTGCCGGAAACTTTTTATTAAAAAAACAATTATCTCTTGGCGCAATGCGCAATAAAACTCATTTTTTAGATGAAACACCATTAATAATCACTTATCATCCAGCATATTTATTACGTAACCCACGTGATAAGAAAAAGGCGTTAAGTGATTTATATAAATTTAAAATTACAAAGGATGCTTAATTATGCAATTAAACGATAAATTACCGGAAATAATTTTTACTGCAACTAATAATATTCAAGCAAAGTTTAGCGATTATTTAGGTAAATGGCTTGTTATCTACTTTTACCCCAAAGATGCAACACCAGGATGCACGACTGAAGGATGTGATTTTCGTGATAATTATTCTAAATTCTTGAATATAAACACTGTTATATTTGGGGTATCTAGAGATAATATACCAAGCCACGAGCGCTTTAAAGATAAACAACAATTCCCTTTTGATTTGATTAGCGATACAAACGAAGAACTTTGCAAACTATTCGATGTCATAAAAATGAAAAACATGTATGGCAAACAAGTACGCGGCATCGAAAGAAGTACTTTTATTATAGATCCAAATGGTGAAATTAAATATATATGGCGCAAGGTAAAAGTTGCAAATCACGTTATAGAAGTCTTAGAAAAATTAAAAGAGTTGCAAACTAATTAAAAATTAACAGGACTAAATCCAGGAAAAATAATCTCTTCAGGCGAAGACGCGGATGTTAAAACGGTTGTAGCTGATGACCTTACAGGATAAGGACTAACAACAATTTCCTCTATATCTTCGCCATATGAATCTGTTGTGTCTCTTCTTGTAATGATTATTGAATCATCACAATTTATTTTTTCGCTATCTGTATTTCTAAATAAACTATCAAATTTACCTATAAGATCTGCGGTAGGAGTTTTTACTTTTCTTTCATTTGTCAGAAAACTACCTTTTCCATCTATATATGATTCAGAAGGAATATTATTTTCATCTATAGCTAGTTCTAAAGCAGGTTTTTTACGCATCTCTGATATAAAGTTATATTTTAAATTTGCTTCTAAAATTTCGAAGCAATCATCTATATTCCCATACGTAGAAAATTTTAGATTTGCTTGTATTTCTTCTAAAACATCTAGATTTGACTGAATAGTCTTTGTCAAAACAGAAAACAGTATTTTATCACCTTCTATAATTGGATCTTGAGAGTCAGGTAAAGATAAATATTTTTTAGCAGCTAATCTATAAAGAAATTGTTGATGAATTAATTGACTTACGTAAGGGCGTAATGGCAATGGGTTGATATATTTACTAATTAAATCATTTGTAATATCAAGATCTTTATTAGATAAAATATAATCAATCCAGGTAATTATTTCTTTATTATCATACAAACTATATTCATTATTATCAGTCAAATAAGACTTAACAATCATCTTAAATACGGCAAAAAAATCACTAACAGCATTATTAAGATCTTTCAAACTATCTACTTTATATTTCATGATAAAATCTCGTTCTAATTACTCTATCGAGTAATTTATATCTTTCAATAGATACTTACTGCCATATCCAAAAGAAAATTCAATGCCTTATTTTAAGGCAGAAAGACCTAAAAAGCAACTTAAATTTTTAAAAGAATTTTAAATATTTATGCCAAAATTTCTTTTAAAAACCTACCAGTATGTGACTCACTACATTTTGCAACTTCCTCTGGGGTCCCAGAAATCATCACCTTACCTCCTTTACTACCACCTTCCGGACCTAAGTCAATTATCCAGTCTGCTGTTTTAATTACATCTAGATTATGTTCGATGATAATAATTGTATTACCATGATCGCGTAATTTTACAAGCACATCAAGCAACTGCTTGATATCATGAAAATGTAACCCTGTAGTCGGCTCATCTAAAATATATAGAGTAGTACCGCTGCCTCTTCTCGATAATTCTTTAGCAAGTTTTACTCTTTGCGCTTCTCCACCAGATAAAGTAGTAGCACTTTGACCTAAACGTATATAACCTAATCCTACATCAATTAAAGTTTGGCATTTGCGGGCAATTATAGGAATCGGATCAAAAAACTCTCTTGCATCTTCAACCGTCATACTCAAAACTTCATGAATATTTTTACCTTTATATTGAACTTCAAGAGTTTCACGATTATATCTACTAGCTTTACAAGCGTCACAAGTAACAAAAATATCTGGTAAAAAATGCATTTCTACTTTGATTAAACCATCACCCTGACAAGACTCACATCTGCCCCCACGAACATTAAAACTAAATCTTCCAGGTTGATATCCTCTAGATCTAGATTCTTTTGTATTAGCAAATAACTCTCTAATTGGAGTAAAAAGGCCGGTATACGTTGCTGGATTAGATCTAGGCGTGCGTCCAATTGGGCTTTGATCAATATCGATTACCGAGGAGCACTTTTCTAAACCTGAAATCTTTTTAACTGTGCCTAAAACCCTTAACTTCGCACGATTTAATGTATTAGCTGCAAGTGGATATAATGTATCATTAATCAAACTAGATTTACCTGAACCAGATACACCAGTAATACATGTCATAATCCCTAGCGGAATTGTTACATTTACAGAGGATAAATTATTAATAGTAACACCTGTCAATGTAATTACGTTATCATTATCAAATTTTTTACGTAAATTTGGCACAGCAATAATTTCTTTTTTAGATAAGTACCTGCCAGTTAAAGATTTCTCGGAAAGCATGATAGCTTCTGGTCGACCGCTTGCAACAATTTCACCACCATGCACTCCAGCACCAGGACCAATATCTAAAACAAAATCAGCAGCACGAATAGCATCTTCATCATGCTCAACCACTATTACGGTATTTCCAAGGTCTCTTAGACGTAGTAAAGTTTTTAAGAGTCGTTCATTATCCCGTTGATGTAAACCTATTGATGGCTCATCAAGAATATACATTACCCCAACTAAACCAGAACCAATTTGACTAGCTAAACGAATCCGTTGCGCCTCTCCTCCAGACAAAGTCTCAGCACTTCTAGATAAAGATAGATAATCTAAACCAACATTTACTAAAAAACCTAGTCTTTCTTGTATCTCTTTATTTATTTTTGCTGCAACCTCACCCATTGCCCCACTAACTTTAAAAGTTTTAAAAAACTGATAACTTTCAGCAATAGATAACGCGGAAATTTGTGGCAATGTTACATTATCAACAAACACATTACGCGCTGCCTCACATAGTCTTTGGCCATTACAATGTTTGCAAGTTCTAGTTGCTAAATATTCAGCAAGATCATCACGCACACTATTAGACTCAGACTCACGATAACGACGTTGCATGTTAGGTATAATCCCTTCGAATACATGTTTTTTTACAATTTGTCCCCCATTAGACCAATTGTAATTAAAAACAATTTCTTCATCACCACTACCGTATAATACTATATTGCGCATCTTTTCTGGCAAAGAGGCAAACGGTGTATCAACCGAAAAATTATAATGCTTTGCGATTGCTTCTAACATTGCATAATAATAAGTAGTCTTACGATCCCAACCACGAATAGCGCCATCAGCTAAACTTTTTTGTGCATCATGTACAACAAGATTTTCATCAAAAAATTGATCTATTCCTAAACCATCGCAAGATTGACATGCACCAACTGGATTATTAAAAGAGAAAAGTCTAGGTTCTAGTTCTTGTAAGCTATATCCACACTCGGTACAAGAAAATTTGGAGGAAAAAGTAATATCTGTAAAGTCATCATCCATAGCGGCTAAAGTTACGATTCCATCTGCTAGATTTAATGCGCTTTCAAAAGATTCACTTAGTCTGGTTTTAATATCTTGCTTTACTTTAAATCTATCTATGATTACTTCGATATTGTGTTTTTTACGTAATTCTAGCTTTGGGACATCTTCTATTTCATAAATTTTGCCATTAATCCTTACACGAATAAACCCTTTAGCCTTAAGTTCTTGTAATAATTGTAAATGTGTACCTTTACGCTCACGTACAACTGGCGCTAATATCATTGCTTTAGTGCCATCAGGGAAAGATAATAAATGATCGACCATTTGGCTTATAGTTTGTGCACGCAAAGATAAACCATGTCGTGGGCAACGAGGCTCTCCTATTCTTGCAAAAAGTAGCCGCAGATAATCGTAAATTTCAGTAATTGTCCCAACTGTAGAACGTGGATTATGAGAAGTAGCTTTTTGTTCAATAGAAATTGCAGGCGACAAACCTTCAATCGAATCCACATCAGGCTTTTCCATTTGCGCCAAAAATTGACGTGCGTAAGCAGATAAAGACTCAACATAACGTCTTTGCCCTTCGGCATATAAAGTGTCAAAAGCTAAAGATGACTTACCAGAGCCAGATAAACCAGTTATAACGACTAATTTATCTCGCGGTATAATAACATCTATATTTTTTAAATTATGAGTTCGTGCGCCACGGATACAAATTTCATGCATAAAGTTTAATTTACATATAATATTGAAGATAAACAATATATCACAAACAAAACTTATACAAAACTATTAAGATTTGTATCCTATATAAACATCGGAATTAAGTCACTAGATTGCTTCGCCAAGGCTCGCAAAGACCATTTTTAACATAGGCTTTGCGAGCCTTGGCGAAGCAATCTAGTTACCTTAACAACTAAAAACTATTTTTAACATGGTCTTTGCGAGCCTTGGCGAAGCAATCTAGTGACCTTAACAGCTAAAGAAGTTTTTTATAAAGGTCATCCCAATAAGGATTTATCTTTTCTATCAAAGCCAATTTATTTTTTCTTGATCCACCTTTTAGCTGTTTTTCTCTAGCTATAGCGCTTATCATGTCATCTACAAGCTCATAATAAACAAGATTTTTACAGGCGTATTTTTGTGTAAACCCATCTACATCTGCGTATTTATGTTCATATACTCGTTTAATCAAATCGCTGGTAACGCCGGTGTAAAGCGTACCATTCCGTTTATTTGTCATAATATAAACAGCTGGTTGTTTATTTGACATTTTTCTTCCTTGTTCTTAGTTGGACTTTGGGCATTTTTTAAAACAGATCTAAACATACCGTCTTTGCGAACGCAGTGAAGCAATCCAGTTCATATTTTCAATTAAGCTCCTGTCTGGATTGCTTCGCTAATGCTCGCAAAGACGAAGTATTAATTAATTTTATAAAAATGGCTAAAGTCCAGTTAGTTGGACTTTAACTATTTAAACCTTTTTTACAAATTGGGATTTAAGTTTCATTGGGCCAATACCGTCTATTTTGCAATCAATATTATGATCTCCACTTACTAAACGAATATTTTTCACTTTCGTACCAATTTTTACAGTGGATGAAGAACCTTTTACTTTAAGATCTTTGATAATGGCAACTGTATCACCATCTTGGAGGATCTGCCCATGCGCATCTTTGATAACTTCAACATCATTGCTTACTTCTGCGGAATCATCATTAGTCCACTCATGGCCACACTGAGGGCAAATAAAAAGGATATTATCTTGATAAGTATAATCTGAGTTACATTTTGGACATGAAGGTAATGAATGCATAAGGTTTTTATACTCCTAATATTTAGCTATTATAAATTTTAATGATAGCATTTTAGCATTAACGTAAGGTAATATAAAAACAAATCAATCATCAACCAAATATTGTATATCCATTTCAACAATATTCGCAAAATCATTTTCTAAATAATCTTTTAAGCCGCCTGCTAAAGAATAAACGTCCTTATATCCCATATCAAGCAAGCTTGCCGCAGCAAGAGCACTCCTATATCCGCCACTACATAAAGTTATAATCGGCATATTTTGCTTTTCTGGAGTAATAATAGCTTCTATATCACGTTCAAGAACTCCTTTGCTAATATGAATGCTGCCTTCAATATAAAACTGTTTACGCTCATTTTCCTCGCGTACATCTATAACTAATATGTCTTTATCTGTATCTAAAAAATTCTTTAACTCCGCCGCAGATAGTTCCTTAATGTTTTTAGATTTTTTAACTTTTATCACCAAATTTTCAAAAGCATGTGGATGATTTTTTGCTGTTAATCTTCTTTTTGTCTTTGCCATTTAATATCCTTTTAAAATAAAATAAAAATTATGTTGACACGCCAAACAAAATTGCCGTATACTTCGCCCAGTTGTTGTTTTGTCCCCATCGTCTAGAGGCCTAGGACATCGCCCTTTCACGGCGGCAACAGGGGTTCGAATCCCCTTGGGGACGCCAATATTTTATATTGGTTTATTTTACCGCCTCTTACAATTGTTCGCTTTCTATTAGCAAATGAACCTTCCGCCTTTTTTGGTTTTACTAATATCTTTTTTAATCTTTCCTTGCAACTTATTTTCTAAATGCATAATTGCTTGTTTTATATCGTAAATTAATTTTTCTGCCAAATCATGACTAAAATTCTCTTTAATTACCATACGTAAAACTGATATCTTCTGAGCATTAGCTGGAAGTGTATAGGCAGGTATAATCCAACCGCATTTTTTTAATTCATATGATAAATCAAATACGCTAAAGACATATTCAGTATTTAACCTAACAACTACTACTGGTAAATATTTAGTTTCTGTTAGCAACTTAAAATATCCACTATTTAGCAAGTATCGTTCCACAATACCAGCATTATGCATAACAGCATCAATAATACGTTGGTATCCTTCGCGTCCAAAACGTAAGAAATTATAATATTGGCCAAGTAAACCACTACTACTTTTCGAAAAGTTTAGGCTGTAGTTATCAATAGCTCCACCCAGATAATTAATTTCAAAGGGTAACTCTTCTGGTAAATATTGTTTATCTTTAAAAATTAGTGATCCCATTCCAGCATATACTAATCCAAACTTATGGTTAGAAACATTTATCGAACGTACATGTTGCAAACGAAAATCCCATAAAAAATCAGGTGCAACAAATGGCATAACAAATCCGCCACTAGCAGCATCTACATGTATTGCAATATCATGGCCAGTTGATTTTTTATAATCAATTAATAGTTGATTAATACCTGCTATATCATCAATTTGTCCTGTATAAGTTGTGCCAACAATTGCGCCAACTGCAATAGTATTTTCATCAAGACGCGATTTAACATCATCCGCTGTTATTGTATACTTCCCCTCTGTAAGCGGAATAATTCTAACCTCAACATCAAAATATCTAGCAAATTTTTCCCAACAAGTATGCACGTCGGCTCCAAAAATAACATTTGGCTTTGATATATCTTTACCATTCGCAAGACGTTTTTTCCGCCAAGCCCACTTATGAGCTAATAAACCAAGCATAATTGCCTCTGACGAACCAGTCGTGGTTACTCCTACTGGTTCACAATCTGCAGGAACATTAAATAAACTAGCCTGCATTTGCATAACTCTATCCTCAATAATCTTTAATTGTGGATATTCATCTTCATCAATCAAATTATACTTTGCGCCTAATTGCATAAGCTTTTCTGCTTCTGGCTCCATCCAAGTAGTTACAAAAGTAGCAAGGTTCAAATCTGGATTACCTTGTAAATTTAGCTCATCATGAATAATTTGATAAACTTGATCACTACGCATTAAATTCTCAGGAATTGTTTTACTATCTAAACTTTCCGTATCCCAACGCGAACCATATATCGGAGCTAATAAATCATTTACAATAGACTTGTCTCTTTTACTCATGAAATTCCTTTTTATGTTAGAAGACACTCTACAAAAACTAGCATATGTTAGTGGTTTTTGACAATTTAGAGTATTAAACTTCTTCGGAAACACTTATGGATTTAGGCTTATAATTTCTCATCATTAACTCAAAAAACAATGGTGTGCATAACGTTGCTAAGAAAGTTGAACCTAACATACCTCCTATAATTCCAGTTCCAACTGAATGCTGTGCGTTTGCACCTGCTCCTGATGCTAATACTAAAGGCACAGCGCCAAATATAAAGGCCAGTGATGTCATGATAATTGGTCTAAATCTTATATCAGCCGCATATAAAGCAGCTTCTTTAGGCGTGTAATTTTCATAGCGCAATTTATCATACGCAGCCTCTACTATTAAAATAACGTTTTTTGCTGATAAACCAATTAATGCAAGCATACTAATACGAAAATAAATATTATTTGGTTCGCTAAAGATAAGCAAAGCAAGCATTGCCCCGAATAACGCGCAAGGCAAGGCCAAAATAACGACAAAAGGCAACGACCACCGCTCATACAAAGCACTTAAAATCAAAAATACCATTATCAAACCAAACACAAGTGCGGCCGTAGTTTTATGACCAGCCAAGTTTTCTTGATACGATGGCCCAAACCATTGAACCGAGTAATTTTTACCCAAGACTTTGGGAGCCGCATCGCGAATAGCATCCATCACATCACCTTGAGTATAACCATGAGCAACATCAGGGTTTACCACAATCTGACTGGCTAAGTAGTCATTAAGTCTCGTTACGACCTCTGGGCCAACCTTATAATCAACTGATGCAAGACTACCAATTGGCATCATCGAACCATCTTTTGCCTTAACGTAAACGGTATCCATTAATTCTGGAGTTTTACGAAAACGATACTCTCCTTGTAAGATAATCCAATATAAATTATTCCATTTTGTAAAGAAGTTTATATAGTAATTACCATAAGCGGCTTGTAAAGCATCGAAGATTTGTGCGTAAGTTACTCCATAAAGATAAGTTTTACGCGCGTCTACATCTATATATAACTGCGGTGTTTTAACATCATAAAACTGTTGTGCGCTTAACACCGCTGGATAATTTTTTTCTAAATAATTAACCATTTTCACCGAATCTTTATAAATGCCTTTAGTATCGACTGGTCTGCGCGCTTGTAAATAAAAAGTAACACCCCCAAGAGGGCTCATACCGCGAATGGGTGGTTGGTTAAAAGCAAGGCCATTTATATTTTTATTTTGATTGTTAATCGCAGTAGTAGCTGCAATTGCAGCGTTTACATCTTGATTTTTATGTGGTCTATCAGCGTAAGGTTTTAAAAGGCAGTTTAAGGTTGCAGTATTAGTTTTACTAGTATTATTATCAGCAATATCTCTTCCAACCATAATTCCTAGGCGATCCATAAATGGCAATTGCATAATCTTTTGGGCAATTTTTTTGGATTCGATTCTTATAGAATCTAAAGATCCTCCAGAAGCAACTTGTACTCTATTATAAAAATATCCCATATCCTCTAAAGGAATAAGTCCAGTTGGGATTTTAATAAATAAGAAAAATAATAAAACACATAATACTCCCCAAATTATTAGAGTATGTTTAGCATGTTCCATTGTCCAAGAAACTATAGCCAAATACTTATCTGTTAATAATTGAAAACCTTTATCAAACTTATGAAAAAATATATTTTTCTTAATCGGCTTTGAATAATCAATATTTTTCAAAAATACCCCGCAAAGCATTGGGGTTAAAGTTAAAGCCACAATTCCTGATAAAGTTACAGAAACCGCAATGGTAACCGCAAATTGCTTCATAAGAACACCACTAAACCCACCTAAAAATGCAACTGGAACAAAAACCGCATTTAAAACTAACACTATTGCAATAACTGGCGCACCAACTTCTACCATTGCTTGTGTTGCCGCAGCAACCGAGCTACATTTAGTCTCTTTCATAATCCTCTCGGTGCACTCAAGAACCACGATCGCATCATCAACCACCATACCAATAGCAAGCACCATCCCGAATAAAGTCATGGTATTTATTGAAAATCCCAAAGCATAAGTAAATGCAAATGCCCCAATAATTGAAACTGGAATTGCTAAAATAGGAATAATCGTGCCACGAAAGTTTTGGATGAATAACATTACGACAATAAATACTAAGAAAAATGCGATAATCAAAGTACTAACCACCGCTTCTACAGATAAAGAAATAAATTCAGATGAATCATATAAGTAAAAATAATCTAAACCTTTAGGCATGAATTGTTTTGCGATATCTAATACTTTTTCAATCTCTTTTTTAACGAATATTTGGTTTGAACCTGGAATTAAATATACGAGCAATGCGGTAGATCTGTAATCATGTACTTTATTATTTTTGTCTTTCTTAAAGAAATACATTGATGTAGTATAGTCTTGCGCTTCGAGTTTCACTTCAGAAACATCCCCAACTCTAACTACTTGGGCATCATTTTGCTTAGCTCGCAATACTGTATCGCGCAATTGGGATATTTTAGTATAAAATCCAGGTGGATTAATCACAAAATTGAATTTCTCATGTGACTTCATCGGCTCCATTGCATTTTGGCCAATAGCATATTGCTGATTCTGATCTTTAACCGCTTTTACTATATCTTCGGTACTTATATTAAAGTAATTCATTTTATTAGTATCGAGAATAGCTCGCATTGCGTATACCCTTTGACCATGCAAAAGA
Source organism: Gammaproteobacteria bacterium (assembly GCA_030427555.1). Lineage (GTDB taxonomy): Bacteria > Pseudomonadota > Gammaproteobacteria > Legionellales > Legionellaceae > 2-12-FULL-35-11. The sequence goes on from JAUIBC010000029.1 coordinate 17,087, forward strand.
GCTACACCAACACCACGAACTTGCGAAACCAATGGGTAAATATACCGCACAACATAGTTACTCACATAAGTGCTATTTAGCGCCCCACTTTTCGAATAAAATGGTATAACTAAAAATAGATCTGGATTCATCAAGCGCACAATAATACCTTGCTGTTGTACTTGGTACGGTAATTGTGGCATCGCGGTACTTATGCGATTTAAAACGTCTGCCTCAACTAATTCTAAATTTGTCCCCACTTCAAAATAAATATTTAAAACATAAGTACTACTGCCAGTCGCTGAAGAAGACTGCATATAAATCATATGCGCAACACCTGACATTTGGTATTCTATAGGCGCGGCTACGGCGTTAGAAATTGCTTCACTACTAGCACCAGGAAATATTGCAATAACGGTAAGAGTTGGTGGAACAACGTTAGGATATTGCTCCACAGGAGATGAATACATCGCAACCAAACCTGCAATCACAAAAACTATTGCAATTACAGTTGACAAAACCGGACGTAAAATAAAATACCGACTAAACATACTTTAATCTTCCTTTAATTTATCTATTGTCACCGTTTGTCCAACATCAATTCTAATATTACCTTTAGTAATAACTGTATCACCAGTTTTAAGCCCCGCTAACACCATCCAATTCCTATGGCCATACATTTTCCCAGTTTTAATATAACGCTTAACCGATTTATTATTCTCAATCAAATATACATACTTTCCTATATCATCTTGCATAATTGCAGTTTGTGGTAAACTAAATGTATTTAAGTAGATGATTTTTCTAATATAAACCGTTACATATTGGCCCGCTAAAAGCTTATTTTTCAAAAAAGTTTGAGGCTTTAAACCTACCATTTACTTACGAGAATTTTCATTTAGAGGATATTTCAGAATTCCCGTTGTTACTAAAGGAAAATACAGATATTTCTGGTCTCAATGTAACGATTCCTTACAAGGAAAAAATAATACCTTATCTAGATGACATTGATAAGAAAGCTAAAAACATTGGTGCTGTAAACACCATTTCAATTGACAGAAAAGGACGGTTGAAAGGCTACAAT
>JAUIBC010000145.1 GCA_030427555.1 Gammaproteobacteria bacterium
GATCGAGCGCTTACTTAATACATTGTTAATGGGTAAGAGTCCAACGAATAAACGCCCGTTAAAACCAGGATTCACTATTATAGGGACGCAAAACCCGGTTACCATGCCTGGTCGACGTGTTGCTAGCCATGCTTTACAACATAGAATGTTAACAATAACTTTGCCTGAATACTTGGATGTCGAGATGCAAGAAATTTTGCAAAAAAAAGGTATTATGTTAGAACAAGCGGAAGCCATGGTAAAAAGTTATAAAAATAATCGCAATTATGCCTTACAGAATAAACTTTCACCAATGCCAAATTTTAGAGATTTAATAGGATTGGCAGATGATTTATTAAGAGCTAATGAAGATAGGGATTACAAATATTTTGTGGATTTTTGTGATTTATTCGAACAAAAATTCAAGCATAATTATAGCAGTGGTATTCAACAAATGCGAGTTTTACTTAAAGATTTACGGAAAGATAATACTTTAAATAGTTCACAAAAAATTTATAGGGCTGAAAGCTCAATGCAAGAAATTGCCAAAGAAAGGCTACATAAAACTCCATCCATATTTAAAAAAATTCAAAGAAAACGGCCACAAGAATCGATTGAATGGTATAAATTGTGTGAAAAAGGTATAAATTTGCGAGTAGACGATATAAAGAAAAATTTGGAACATAGTAATTATGGAGTTCCTGGCAAGCATTTTTCTATAAATTGAATGGCTAATCCTATTATGCTAAGATCCATCAATCTTTGGATATAGGTGTTTTTTCTGTATGATTTTTAAGATTTTCTCAACTGTTGCGCTTATTTTTTTTATAAACCAAGCTTTTGGCGCAAATGAGAATATTACTGATATTTGTCATACGCACAACTGTAAAATGATAATTGACGCTGGTAGCTCCGGGAGTCGTATTCATTTATATTCTTTTGATAAAGATGAAAATAATAACCTTACAAATGTTAAAGAACTTTTAGTTAACAAAGTTAATCCAGGATTATCAGAGATAGAGTTACAACAAGTACCAACTTATTTTTCTAAATTAATGCAAGGTATTCCTACAATAGATCTTACAATACATTTATATGCAACTGCCGGTATGCGAATGTTACCAGAAGATAGGCAGCATAATTTGTATACGTCTGTTTTTAATTGGTTTAAAAAACAGAAAAATTGGCATTTAACTGAAGCAAGAACCATAAGCGGTGCGGAAGAGGGGGTTTTTGGTTGGTTTGCAATGTATAATGCTCTCGGTGAAAATACTGCCGATTTACCAGGATTTATTGAAATTGGCGGAGCATCTACCCAAGTTGTATTTCCCATAAGTATTTATAGTGGTGTTAATCCTGATGATATAGTTACTTTAAATTTAAATGGGAATAGGATTTCGTTATTTTCACATAGTTTTTTAGGTTTTGGTGCTAATGAAATAACTAAAAAGTTTATTAATACTGGCTCATGTTTTCCATTGGGATATAAGCTTAATAATGGTGATATTAGTAATGGCGATGCAAGCCTATGTCAACAAGAAGTTATGGATAATCTAAACTCTGATTATTATATTAGTAATATTGTTAAACTACCTTTGCAGAATAATTTAGTTAGTACTTGGTATACAGTTGGTGCTATTAGTACCATCGCACATAAAGAACCATTAAATATATCTGATAGTGAATTTTCCAGCGCAGAACTTCTTGAAAAAGTAAATTCTACATATTGTAGACAAGATTGGTATTTACAACAGCAAAGTTATTCGGCTAACGATATTTATTTAAATCAAAATTGTTTGATTAGCTCATTTTTTTATGGTCTAACTACAACTGGATATGGACTTGATCCTGAGCAAAAGTTTAAAACATTTGCTCAGGGAGTAGGAGATGATTGGACTATTGGTGCTTTGCAACTTAATGTTGATACCGAGCATCGTAATTATTGGGTGCGGTTCTTTTAAAACGACAATGCATTGTAGGTTGGGCCTTGCCCAACTATAAAAGCTATGTTTTAAACATGCCAAAATAATTAACTTATGCGTGACAACGCGCCATAACTCAATTTTTTTTGGCCGGTTTGCATCCATTTTTGGGCCAAGGCCCAACCTACCAGCGAAATTTATGTCGTTTTAAAAGAACTGCACCCATAATTATTTTATTAAATAGTAATCAGAATTAAATCTCATAGGCCAGGCATTAGATACTCTTTAATGCCTGGTTTATATCATCTTTTAGATCGTCTATATCTTCTATACCAACAGATAATCTGACAAAACCATCTAATATTCCTAATTTCTCACGTTGTTCTTTTGGAATTGATGCGTGTGTCATAATTGCTGGATGTTCGATTAAACTTTCAACTCCACCTAAACTTTCTGCTAAAGTAAATATCTTACAGTTTTCTAAAAATGTTTTAGTTTGTTGTAAATTTCCTTTGATTATCATGGATATCATACCTCCATAAGCGAGCATTTGTTTTGTTGCTAGCTCATGTTGGGGGTGATTAGCTAAGCCTGGATAAATTACTCTGGTAATTTTTGGATGTTCGTTTAACCAAGTGGCTAATTCAAATGCATTAGCACAATGTTTTTGCATTCTTAATGCTAGTGTTTTAATACCACGTAATACTAAGAAACTATCAAAAGGACCAGCTACTGCACCACTTGCATTTTGTAGAAATCTCATTTGTTCAATTAATTCTACATTATCATTCACAACAACTATGCCACTTACTACATCTGAGTGACCATTTAAGTATTTAGTGGCAGAGTGCACAACTATATCAATTCCAAGATCTATAGGTTTTTGTAAGTAGGGTGTGGCAAAAGTATTATCAACTACGGTTAGGAGATTATGTTTTTTGGCTATATCAACTATATCTTTTATATTAGCTATTTGTAACATTGGATTTGAAGGTGTTTCAAACCAAATAAGTTTAGTTTTAGCATTAATAGCGCCTGCCAATTCTTTAGTATTTGTCATATCTACAAATGAGAATTCTAAATTTTGAGTGCGACGTTTTACTTTATCAAATAGTCTAAAAGTACCTCCATATAAATCGTTGGCTGCAACAATGTGGCTGCCAGAATCAAGCACGTCTAAAATAGTATTAATTGCAGCCATTCCAGATGCAAAAGCAAATCCAGCCCTCCCATTTTCAAGGTCGGCCACACAATTTTCATATGCAAACCTTGTTGGATTATGTGATCTTGAATACTCAAAGCCTAAATGCTCTCCTGGAGATTTTTGCTTATAGGTAGATGTAGCATAGATTGGAGTCATTACCGCACCGGTACTAGGATCAGGAAATTGTCCGGCATGAATAACTCTAGTGTCGAAATGTTTTGTGCTCATCATTTACTCCTATTGATAATGGCAGTATACTCAAGCACAATTTTTTTAAATTTTTGGGTATATACCATTAGTATTCTATGATTGTAAGTGATCAATTAAAGATAATACAAGAAAAACCTTTTATTGCTAAGTTATCATGCATACTATTTTCAGTATTAATTTTATTTAGCTTGTT
>JAUIBC010000146.1 GCA_030427555.1 Gammaproteobacteria bacterium
ATGGAACTGACAACACCATCATTACCATTGTTGTAAATGGCTGCACTATTCTCTGCCAAAAAGCCAATTGGTAGCTCTTGATACTTAGATATTTATCTTTATGGCTTTTTAAAAAATTTAGAAGCTCGGGGAATGTCATTTCATCCGGCTCACTATTAGACAAACTCAACATGCTAGGTTTTATATTTATTGACCATTGCATTTTTTCTTTGTTTTTAACTTCAGTTTTATTTTTGTGAATAATAGTTTCACTAACACCATGCGCTACCCATTTATTATCCAAATATTCCGCATAGTTAATATTCCTAATAAGATTTAAATTATGCTTATTATCAAAATGAAACTGAGTTACATTTACTAACTCGTTATATTCCGCAACTTTAGATATGTTTACAAAATCATTTTGTGAACGCAACCAAACTCCCTTATTAGTAATTAAACTTTGTCCAGAATTAATTGCCTGAAATTTATTATCTGTTGCCGTTAGGATAAACTTAGGAAATATAAGTTCACCAAGTATAGTTACAATAACTATTAAACCAATTGCTACTTTTAAAACTATCCTGGTAATTTTGCCTATAGACATACAAGATGCGCGCATAATAACTAATTCATTAGCACTAGCCATGACCCCTAAACCAATCAAGCAACCAAGTAAACTTGCCATCGGCAAAAATAAATATACTTGATAAGGCATTGTCATAAGTACAAAAATTAACGCTTGTATTACCCCATAATCTCCTTTACCTAAATCTCCCAATTCATTTACAAAAAGGATAAAAATTTGCAACCCGGTTAACATACAAATTATTAACACAATGGCTGAAACAACTGTTCTGGTAATATACCTGTCAATCAGTAACATTTACCCTCTCCTATTTCGCCATAATAAAAATAATCCAAGCGCAACAACCAAAAGATGCAACCACCAAACTCCAATCCAAGTAGGTATCTTACCGGCAATAATCCAATCTCGCGAAATGAACATGAAATTAGCATACAATATGCAAATAATTATTGCGGGTAACATTTTAGCATACTTACCTCCTCGCGGATTAACTCTACTTAAAGGCACACTAATTAAAGTTAATGGAAATACCATAAGTGGAATGGATATACGCCATTGTAATTCTGCTGCTTTCTTTTTATCTGCGTTATTATAAGGCAATAAATTTACAAATGGCACAGCTCGAATGTCATTTTTAACTATGACCTCAGGATTAGGCAAACGCGAACGATAATTATTAAAACTAGCTACTTGCAATTCAGCACTGCCAGGGAAGCCAAGGTATTTTCGCCCATTTTTCAAAATCAAATAATCCAAGCCATCATTTTTATCTTGCTCAATAAAAGCCTTGTCTGCCCACAATACATCCCATGCTTGTTTGTTATCTTTGTTAACTGATCGAGCAATGAAAATATTTTGGGCATTAGTATGCTTGCTGTTCATTGATTGCACATAAAAAACTTCTCTACCACCATTAATGGCCCGAAACCTTCCAGGAATAATAGTTTGAATTAAAGTCTTAACCCCTGTTGTTTGTAATAATTTAGCACGCTTATAAGCAATAACTGGATTGTTCCAAACCATAACTCCAGTAATAATTGCAACAAATAACGCCATAATTAAACTATATAAAAGCAAATTTCCAAATCCACAGGCTCTTAATACAGTTATTTCACTATCCGCATATAAACGACCGTATGCCAATAAAATTGCAAAATAAAAACCAAGCGGCAAAAGTAAACTTAACATGTTAGGTAACTCAAGAGCCATAAGCCGCATTACGAGCATGCCAGGTATGATTCCGCTAGCAGCTCTATTTAAGTAGATAACAACTTGATTACTAAGAAAAATTAACAATAAAATACTGGTTAATGCCACTAAAGTTATAAAAACTTCTTTAGCTAAATATCTAAAAACTAACACTATTTATATAATCCTCTTGAGAATAAGCCTATGGTCTGTTGACATTCGGTTAAACAAAATGATTGCTTCTTATTTCGTCTTTGCGAACGCAGTGAAGCAATCCAGTTCATGTTTCCAATTATACTCCTGTCTGGAGTGCTTCGCTAATGCTCGCAAAGACAACAATTTTTGCTTAACCGAATGCCATTGATTGTCAATAGACCCTTATATTATAAAAAATATAGACTAACAAGCAATTTAAAATTTATACCCTATTTAATAAAAAATCATTTATATCAATTTCTTTATTTTGCTTTAGTTCAGGTTCAAAAAAATTTGCAAACGGTTTTGCGGTCAAATGTGCTAGCGTAGTTGTTTTTATATTTGGCGTATCATCTTCGTCTCTTTCTAGTAAGTCAAAGGTATCAGTTCGTCGTTTTCCAGCAACCTTAAAATATGATAAATGATGAACTTTATCTTGATAAAAAATAGCGCGATCTTTTTGTAAACTGCGAAATATACTCCTATCATTATCAGGAACAATCTGCTCTTCTTTTATCTCACTTAATATAGATTTTAAAAGTTCAGCTTTTTGGTGAGCGATTGGATCATCTAAACCTCTTAAACGCAAAATACCATCTTCACAACGAGTTATTAAATTATCATCAACAAAAAAATCTAACATATCAAAAGAAAACGTACCCCAAAGACGATTAATAAAACGCTTAAATTCAGCTGTAAAACTCAAATCATTGTTAGGAAAACAAGGTCTTTGTTGCAAACCGTTATTAATCACAGCCAGTGCACACCGAGCCCCAGCCCAAATAATACAAAATAATAAGAAGGATAATTCTGTGTTATTTCTATCACCTTGTTCATCCAGGCAAGTGATAAACTGCGTAGGTAAGGACGTTTGACTATTGTTGTGCATTAATATTTCTTTTTGAACACATGTTTTAAGGAATGTTTCTTCCCCATTCTCGCTATCATCTAAGCTTGCTAATGACAATAAACTTTGACAAAACCCTACCGAATTAGCTATAAGTGTATCATTTTCAGCCTTAGACAACGTATCTCCACAGTCTTTCGCAATCATACCTAGAGATTTAAAATGCTTAATTACATTATAAATACTTATAATGCCACCTATAATAACCACTATGCTTAGTGTGAACTGAATAACCTTATTAAAAAAATTATGTAGAGATAATTTAAGCTGTTTTAAGTGCATCTCTATATCATGCAAACTATCAAAGTAAGTATGATGATGTCTGTAGCGCATATAAGCAATAAACCACGATGTTGTAGCAATATAATATTTTACTGCTTGATTATTGGGCGAGTTGATTATCAATTTCTGCTTATGATTAATATATGTAGTCCAATTATTATCGCCGAGCAACTCTTGACAGAATTGAGAGTACAATGTTATCTCATCATGATATGAAAATAAGTTTAATTTCATATTTAATCTTTGTTTAATAACGTCCTCAAATTCTGATGGGGAAATTTTTTGAGTTAATTGTACTAATTGAGATAACGAAATATCAGGCACTGTAGTTAATGTATTGATAATT
>JAUIBC010000030.1 GCA_030427555.1 Gammaproteobacteria bacterium
GGTTGGCGATGAGCAGAAGATAGGCCTGCACTTAAAAAAACATGGTGTCATAGTTAGTGGTAATGAACAATTTAGCATTCAGCATTCTAGTGAAATTGTTGATATGGATGAATTACCATCGCATGCACTTAGAAATAAAAAAGATTCATCAATGCGGGTTGCTATAAACTTAGTTAAAGATGGATTGGCAGAGGCATGTGTAAGTGCGGGCAATACAGGCGCGTTAATGGCGACCGCTAGGTTTGTTTTAAAGACCTTACCTGGAATAGATAGACCGGCAATTATTGCTGAGTTACCTACAGCAAATGGTAGGACTCGAGTAATTGATTTAGGCGCAAATGTTGATTCTTGTGCGGAACACTTATTTCAGTTTGCAGTAATGGGATCTGCTCTTATTCGAGCTTTGGATAAGCATACACCTAAAGTTGCTCTTCTTAATATTGGTGTTGAGGAAATTAAGGGTAATGATCAAGTTAAGCGTACCGCACATATGTTGGCAGAATGCGATCTTATTAATTATGTAGGTTATGTTGAAGGCGATCAATTTTATTCAGGAAATGTCGATTTAGTTGTTTGCGATGGTTTTGTTGGTAATGTTGCACTAAAAGCTAGTGAAGGTTTAGCAAGCTTATTAATTTCTGTGTTAAAAGAATCTTTTTACCGTAACTGGTGGTTTAAGATTGTTGGATTGCTTGCAAAACCAGCATTATCTCATTTAAGAACAAGAATGGATCCAGCGCGTTATAATGGTGCAAGCTTAATAGGTCTAAATGGTATTGTGGTAAAAAGCCATGGTGGTGCTAGTATAGATGGATTCCAATTTGCAATAGAAGAGGCAATGTTGCAAGTGCAAAATAATGTTGTAGATTTGGTTAGAGAACAAATATCTGATTTTGTAGAACGAGGCATTTTACTTTGAGCCGCTCTAATCAAGAATAGATTCATATTTAAGTAATGAGTTATTAATTATGTTAAATAAAGCTATAGTTTTTCCCGGTCAGGGCTCTCAGTCGGTTGGAATGTTAAAAGAGTTGGCTGATAAGCATCCAATTATTATAGATAATTTTGCCGAAGTATCTTCAGCATTAGATTTTGATTATTGGCAATTAGCGCAAGAAGGCCCATCTGATTTATTAAATCAAACTGAATATACACAAGTGGTTATGTTAACTGCTGATGTTGCAATTTATAATGCTATTAATATTAAAGATAATGTATCTCAGCCTAAAATGATGGCGGGACATAGTCTTGGTGAATATGCAGCTTTAGTTTGTGCAGGAGCTATAGATTTAATTAGCGCTGCCAAGCTTGTTAGAACTAGAGGTAGATTGATGCAGGAAACTATCCCTCTAGGTGTTGGAGCTATGGCGGCTATTGTAGGTTTAGATGATAAGCAAGTGGAAGAGTTATGTATTAAGGCTTCTACTTCTGAAGAATTAGTTACTCCAGCTAACTTTAATACTATTGGTCAGGTTGTTATAGCTGGTCATAGCAAAGCGGTGCAAAATGCTATTGATATTGCGCAAAGTATGCAGGCAAAACTTGCAATGCTTATTCCAGTTAGCGTTCCATGTCATTGTCCTTTATTAAATGAAGCAGCCGCAAAGTTTGCAGAAGTTTTACAAGATGTTTCTTTTGATTTACCAAGAATTCCGGTAATTAGTAATGTTGACTTGAGTATATATGAGACAGCTTCTCAAATAAAAGAGTTGTTGGCAAAGCAACTATATTCCCCAGTACAATGGGTTGAAACTATTAAGTTTATGCAAAGATCTGGAATCCAAGAGATATTAGAGTGTGGTCCAGGTAAGGTTTTAAGTGGCCTAATTAAACGAATAGATAGAAATTTATCTGTAGGTCAAGTTAGTCAACAATTATAGTGTTAGAATAGGATTCTTATAGCCTGTTTAAAGTAATATAGAGGTTAGATAATAATGATAGATTTGCAAAATAAAATTGCTTTAGTTACTGGAGCAAGTAGAGGTATTGGTCGTTCTATTGCAGTATCTCTTGCTAAAAATGGTGCGTATGTTTATGGAACAGCTACTACACCAGAAGGAGCTAAGAAAATATCTAGTTATTTTCAAGAAGAAGGATTACAAGGAGAAGGTTTAGTTTTAAATGTTACTAACCCAGAAAATATTGAAGACTTGTTTACAACTTTTGCGTCACAAGAAAAAAACCCAGATATTTTAGTAAATAATGCTGGAATTACGTCTGATAATTTATTGTTACGTATGAGCGATGAAGAGTGGCTAAATGTAATTGAAACTAACTTAAGCTCTGTATTTAGGCTAACTAAAGCGGCTATAAAAACTATGTTTAGAGCACGTAAAGGTAGGATAATTAGTATTGGGTCGGTGGTGGCCTCGTCAGGAAATCCTGGTCAAGCTAATTATGCAGCAGCTAAGGCTGGCATTATAGGATTTTCTAAATCTTTGGCCGCTGAAGTTGCTTCAAGAGGTATTACTGTTAATGTTGTAGCTCCAGGGTTTATAGATACTGATATGACACAGTCTTTACCAGATGCAGTTCGTGCTGAGTTATTAAAGCGCATACCTGCAAAACGTCTTGGAAATGTTGATGATATAGCTAATTTGGTATCTTTTCTTGCATCTGATGCCGCTAGTTATATAACAGGTGAAACTATTCATGTGAATGGCGGTATGTACATGGATTAGGGAAATTTCACATGTTCTAATAATTTTCTTGTGGATTTAGTAACATACAATGTATAATTAACCAATTTAAATTTAAGAGGATATTTAAGATATGAGTACTGTAGAAGAACGAGTTCGTAAAATTGTTGTTGAGCAATTAGGTATTAAAGAAGATGAATTAAGTAATGATGCTTCATTCGTTGATGATTTAGGTGCTGATTCATTAGACACAGTTGAACTAGTTATGGCGCTAGAAGAAGAATTCGAAACTGAAATTCCAGATGAAAAAGCTGAAAAAATTACAACTATTCAAGAAGCTATCGATTATATTGAAGCTAACTTAAACCAAGAAGGTTAATAACATTTCCTTTCTTAACCTTATTTATGAGTGTTTTATAAGTAAATTATTTAAAACCTATATAAGGCTGTTATAGTTTATGGGGGCTATATTTTGAATAATAAATCAGGTAAAAGGCGTGTGGTTGTTACAGGTGTGGGAGTTGTTTCACCTGTTGGATTATGTGTCGAGGAGTCTTGGCGTAATATATTAGCTGGAGTAAGCGGTGTAACAAAAATTGATTCTTTTGATACAACTGAGTACTCTACTAAAATTTGGGCAAAAGTAAAAAACCTGGATGTTGAAAAATATATACCCCCAAAAGAAGCTCGTAAGATGGACCCATTTACTCAATATGGGATGATTGCCGCACAAGAAGCAATTGAAGATGCAAATCTAGTTATAGATTCTGAATTGTCTGTGCGTACTGGAGTAGCAGTTGGTGCTGGAATTGGCGGTATTCAAACTATTACTAACAATCAAGATCGTTTAGAGAAAGGTGGGCCACGTAAGGTTTCTCCATTTTTTATTCCTGCCGGTATTATAAACATGTTGGCTGGACAGATATCTATCAAACATAATTTAAAAGGTCCAAATATTGCTGTAGTTACTGCTTGTACAAGTGGAACACATAATATTGGATTAGCCGCTAGAATGATTAGTTATGGTGATGCCGATGTTATGATTTGTGGTGGTGCTGAAATGACTAACACACCTTTATGTCTTGCTGGATTTTCTGCGGTTAGATCTTTGTCTAAGCGCAACGATGAACCAACCAAGGCTTCAAGACCATGGGATAAAGATCGTGATGGTTTTGTTATGGGTGAAGGTGCCGGGATACTTGTTCTTGAAGAATATGAGAAAGCAAAAGCTAGAGGAGCTAAAATTTACGCTGAATTGGTAGGTTTTGGTATGTCTGGAGATGCTTATCATATTACTGCGCCAGATGAAGATGCAGATGGAGCATCACGATGTATGGTAGAGACATTAAGAGATGCTGGAGTTAGTCCTGATAAGGTAGACTATATTAATGCACATGGCACATCTACTGGTTTAAATGATAAAAATGAATGTCATGCTATTAAAAAAGTCTTTGCTGATCATGCATATAAACTTGCAGTAAGTTCAACTAAATCTATGACAGGCCATCTATTGGGGGCTGCTGGTGCAGTTGAATCGATATTTACGGTTTTATCTATTAGAGATCAAGTAGCTCCGCCTACTATTAATCTAGATAACCCGGATGAAGGATTTGATTTGAATTTTGTACCACATACTATGCAAAAAATGAATATTGAATATGCTATGAATAATTCATTAGGGTTTGGCGGTACGAATGGTACGCTGTTATTTAAGCGTATGGATTAAATGACTAAGGGTAGGGTATTATTTGCTGTACTAAGTGTAATAATACTTTTACCTCTATTTTTTTTTCTAGATTTTTTATTCTCACCAATGCACTTTACCACAAAAAGTAATATGATATTGGTTGTAGATAAGAATACTTCAGCCAAATCCTTGGTTGCTAATTTAAAATCTAAAAACTTAATTAAGCATGATAAATTGCTATTAGCTTATATTCGGTTTAATGGTATAGAAAAACGTATTAAAGCCGGTGCTTTTGAAATTTACTATTTAGAATCAATAGTTCATTTGTTAAAAAGGATTGTGGCATTTGATGTTTTGAAAAAAACTTTGCAAATTACTGCTGGAAATACTAATTTAAAATTAGCAACAAAACTAGAAGGTGCTGAATATTTGCATTATACAGCATCTGATTGGTTGCAAATCTTACCCTCTCATACTAACAATTTAAAAATTTGTGCCAGCAACCCACAAAATTTAGCTAATTCAAAACCATCAGAATTATGTATTAATGCATTGCGTAACATAAAAAAACCTCAAGATCTAGAAGGACTTTTTTTAGCTGATACATACCAATATGATGCTGGTAGTGATGCCGTAACTTTATTGTTAACAGCACATGAAAATTTAAAAAAATGTCTATTAAAGGCTTGGGAACAACGAAGTTTAGGTTTGCCTTATGCATCTCCATATGAATTATTAATCGCGGCATCCATTTTGGAAAAAGAATCGGCTACTAAAGAAGATAGACAGTTAATTTCTGGTGTTATCGTTAATAGACTAAGAAAAAATATGCCTCTTCAAATGGATCCAACAGTTATTTATGGATTACAAGATAAATATACTGGTAAACTTTCGCATGAGGACATGCAAGTAGTCAGTAAATATAATACATATAAAAATAGAGGACTACCTCCAACTCCGATCTCAATTGTAAGTTGTGAGGCTATAAATGCGGCTAGTAATCCAACATTTACTGATTATTTATATTTTGTTGCTAATCGTGATGGTACTCATGCTTTTTCTAAAACCTATGCAGAGCATCTTAGGTTAATTAAGAACTTAATAAATTAAAAACGCCGAGGCATAGTTGCATTATCATTTTCTGCATTATCATTTTCTGTATTATCGTTACGGGCAGAATCTTGTTTTGTTTCTTCTTTATCTGTATTAACTTTTGGAGCCTCAGTGTCTCCAATTGGTTCTAGTTTAATATCAGGATTATTATTTTTCGATTTTGTTTTTTCAAACTTTTCCCCGATGTTATTAAGATTATTTTCGGTATTTGTTAAATCTTGCTTTATATTATTTAAATGAATTTCATTTTCATTAAGTAACTTGGTTGATTTTTCAATATATGCTTGCATTTTAGTTTCATATTCATCCAAGTACTTTTGCATTGTCTGCATGTCTTGATAAATATTATTATTTATATCATCTATAATGGCTTTTTCAGATGAAGAAATTACTTCATCTGATTGAGAGATAATAGTAGGAGCTGATGGTTCTGAATGATTGTTTAGCTTTGTTAAAATATCTTTTGCTTGAAGTTTTTGTTTCTCTAAACTTTTTAATTCTGTTTGAACTGAATTTTTCTGTTCTGATAGTTCTTGTAAGCGATTTTTTAATTCTGAAATTTTATCTTGATTTGGTGGTTTCTCAGCCAATGCTGATTTCAGATCTTTATTGGTATTTGTGATTTCCATCTCGATCTGCTGTAATAATTGTTGAGCTTTTCTTTCTTGTGCATCAATATTTTTTAATAATTCTGTAGTTTCTTGTGCTTGCCTCTTTTTTGCTTCATTTATTTTTTCATTTTCTTTGTATAGTTTTTCACTATTTTTTTTAAACATTTCTTCAAATTTTTGTTGGCTGGAGGCTTCCGAAGATGCTTGCGTTTGTTGCTTATTCGTATTTTCTGGAGAGGCTTTTTGTTGTTGGTTAAAAGGCTGTTGTTTAGTATCTTGTGGGGCGGTTTTTTGTTGGAATGTGCGTTGTTCTCTATCGTATTTACTTCTTTCGGTAGGGTCTCCTAATACTTCGTAGGCTGTGCCAACAGATTTAAATATCTCTTCCGCCTCAGGGTTTTTATTTCTATCAGGGTGGTATTGCAAAGCCAGTTTTCTATATGCTTTTTTTATATCGTCCTGAGAGGCGTTTGGTTCTACTCCTAGTATTTTATAGTAATCTTCTTTATTTTGTCCCATGTAGTTGCCTTATAGTTAATTTTACTGGCTTGTAAAAATACTTTTTATTATTTGTGTCTTTTTGAAAGTGTCGAATATATTTATTAGTTTAAGTATAGTACAGTGGACTCTTTTAACAAAAATGGTTATCCTGCCTAATCGTTTCCAAAAGGTTAACAATAAAGATTGTTCCATTCCTCTATTTTTTTCAAAGCTTGTGTGAAAAAATAATATCACCTAAAATATTGAGTTTTGAATTATCTTGGGTATAGATGAATAATACATTAGGACATTACATAGTTGTTGAAGGTTTAGAAGGCGCAGGTAAAACTACGGCTATAAAAACTATAAAGAGGTTTTTAACCGAACATAACGTTAGTTTTGTTACAACAAGAGAGCCAGGTGCTACAGTAGTTGGGGAAAATATTCGTAATATATTAAAAGATGATACGGTTAAGGACTGTTTAGATCCGCGCACTGAGTTGTTATTATTTTATGCTGCTCGTATAGAGCTTATAGATAAGATTATTAAACCTGCTTTGGCTAGAGGCGATTATGTTGTTTCGGATAGATTTGAACTCTCTAGTTTTGCATATCAAGGAGGTGGTAGACAAATTTCTCCTGATATCATCACTTCTTTGTCAAAATTTTGTGTAGGGGATCTAGAGCCTGATTTGATTATTTTTTTAGATATATCTCCAAAAATAGGCTTAGAAAGAGCTAAATTGCGAGGTACTCTTGATAGAATTGAGCAAGAATCTACAGAATTTTTTCTAGATGTTTATAACGCATATCATTATTATCTAAAAAAGTATAATAACGTTGTTAAAATTGATGCAAGCTTGCCGATTTCGGTGGTGCAAAGAATAATTAAGGAAAACCTGCATGCCAAACTCATTGCGAAAGCATGACTTATTATCTGAGCAAACAGAGTTACTTGATAGAATTTATAAGACGATAAATAATGGTGAATTTTTACAGTCATATTTATTAATAGGCGCTCGTCACTTAATAACTTTAAACTTTATTCAAGTTTTAGCTAAAGGGATATTATGTAGTAATTTCCCTGTTATCTGCGGCACATGTAAAAGTTGTAAATTAATGGAAACGATGCAGCATCCAGATTTTAGCTATATTACTAATATTGAAAGTAACACTATAAAAATAGATAGTGTGAGAGATTTACAGTTATATGTATATAAATCCCTATCAATTGCCAAATATAAATTAGTAGTGATAAATCCAGCTGATAAGCTTAATATTCAAGCCGCTAGCGCTTTGCTTAAGATTCTCGAAGAGCCGCCAGAGCATACTATTTTTATTTTATTTTCTGAAAGCATTAATGCATTACCTATAACTATAGTAAGCCGTTGCCATAAATATTATTTACGAGATTTTAGTTTATCGTATAAAAGTTATTTTGAAATTTCTAATTACTATCCAGAAAGCGATGAAAGATTTATTTTAATGTTAAATAAAGAGGAATTTATAGGAAAGCTTATAGATTTAACGCTAAATAAAATTAATGTTTGTGATATTGCCGCTGGATTACAAGAATTTAAGTTGGAAAATGTATTATGGTTCTTATATCTATTAACCGCGGAAGTTATCAAGTTAATAACAAATAAACAACAATTAGCAGAGAGTAAGGCACTTGTTGATTTTGCTAAAACCCAAGATTTATTTTCTTTATATAAGCAATTAGATAAGCTTAATATTTGTCTTAAAACAAACTTGGTTAATATCACACTTAACAGTCCTTTAGCTATAGAAAATTTATTATTGGGGTATAAATAATGTTGGTTGATTCTCATTGTCATTTAAATATGCTAGATTTAACAGATTTTTCTGGTAGCCTTGATAACGTCTTAGAACAAGCTAAATTAGCAGATGTTGAGCATGTGTTATGCGTATGTGTAGAACTTGAGGATTTTCCAATCTTACAAGAAATTGCCAATTCTTACGATAACGTTAATATTTCTGTTGGCATACATCCAAATACAGATTTAAAAAAAGAACCAACGGTTGAGCAGCTAGTTGAATTAGGTCAATACAAAAAGTGTATCGCAATAGGTGAGACTGGACTAGATTATTATCGCGATGAGTCAGATACAAATAAAATTAATCAACAATTACGTTTTCGAAGACATATTCAAGCATCCAGGCAATTAGAAAAAGCGTTAATTATTCACACTAGAAACGCTGCTTTTGATACCATTAGGATTATGCGTGAGGAAGGCGCAGAAAACACAGGCGGCGTCATGCATTGTTTTGCTGAAAGTTGGGATGTTGCAAAACAAGCATTAGATCTTGGGTTTTATATATCTTTTTCTGGAATAGTAACATTTAAAAATGCATCTAATTTACATGAGGTTGCAAAAAAAGTACCGTTAGATAGAATGTTAATTGAAACAGACTCACCATATCTTGCTCCGGTGCCTTATAGAGGCAAGCAAAATCACCCGGCATTAGTAAAGTATGTTGCAAATGCAATAGCAGATCTGCGAGGAATTGAATATGCAAAAGTTGCAAATATTACGACAGAGAACTTTTACAAATGCTTTAAAATTAACTGAAATGCATATTTGTAATCTGTTTGATTTTCAAGAGGCATTTAGGTAATGCGATCAAAAAAAGCACATGGTATTTGAATTTGGCATGATTATGTGATATTGGTTTTTATTTTGCAAAGCTATAGTCTGTTTATAATTTATAAAAAATCCATGTATATGAATTTTTAGCAAATTATGATTAATTATTAGAGGAGAATTTTAGCGCTATGGATTTAACTAAAGAGCAAGCCCCTAGTAGGTTCAATGCATATGTGATTTTTTTGTTAGCCGCATCTTTTTATATGTATGAATTTATTTTACAAGTTGCACCTAGTGTTATGGCTGAACCAATGATGCGTACATTTAATGTAACCGCAGAAGGTTTTGGGGTAATTTCTGCATTTTATTTTTATGCATATGCTCCTATGCAGTTACCAGCAGGTTTATTGTTTGATAGATATGGGCCAAGAAAACTTATGACAACGGCACTAATAATGTGTGCTTTAGGTTCATTTTTCTTTGCATCAACAGAAAGTATTTTTACGGCTTGTTTAGGAAGGTTTTTAATCGGCATAGCCTCAGCTTTTTCATTTATTGGTGTTTTGGTTTTGATTTCAAGATGGTTCCCTGCTAAAAAATTTGCTTTGTTTGCTGGAATAGCTCAGGCTATGAGCTCGGTTGGAGCAATATCAGGTGAGGCGCCATTAGCTGCATTAACTGGCGTAGTTGGATGGCGTAATGCGAGCTTCATTTTGTCTGGAGTTGCAATAATATTATCTATGCTATTATGGAAATTTATTCGTGATTATCCAGATAATTCTACTCAGGAGAAACCAGAAAATAGAATAAAAGACGAACTGTATCGTTTCGTAGAGGTATGCAGGCATTCATATACGTGGATAGTTGGGGCATATGCTTTTACTATTTGGACTCCAATAGCGGTTTTTGCTGCTTTATGGGGGGTTCCTTATCTGCAAGTTAAATATGATGTTAGTGTTGTTGTGGCTTCATCTATGATCAGTATGGTTTGGGTTGGTATTGGGATTGGGAGTCCATTATTAGGTTGGTTTAGTGATAGAGTTTGTAGTAGAAAAATAGCGTTGGCATTGAGCGCTATTTTTGGTTTAACAGCTAGTTTAATAGTTTTCTATGTTCCTAACATTTCTATGGTATCAATGTATTTATTATTATTATTGTTTGGTATGGGCTCTAGTGGTCAATCAGTTAGCTTTGCAACTATAAATGAAAATAATCCACCACATCTTGTTGGCACAGCCTCAGGTTTTAATAATCTTTGTGTTTTGCTTGGAGGGGCTATCTTTCAGCCTTTAGTTGGAAGATTATTGCAACATACTACAAATTTAAATCTAGTAAATTCAGTACATGTTTATTCTGAGGAAGCGTTTAAAAGTTCATTGATGGTGGTTCCTGTTTGTTATTTTATTAGTTTGTTTATAGTTATATTTCTTTTAAAAGAATCACATCCTGGGAGAAGAATGTAATTTTGAAGTATACTTTAGAAATTATATTATAAGCATATAGCCTAATGCTGTTTGCTTTAATTGTTAGGAAATTCAATATGCAAAGGAATGTGTTTTATATTATAGGATTAATTTTTGCCATAACTGTTTGTTTGTATTTGTGGCATCCAGAGCCAGTTAATATAGATAATCCTGAATTACCAATGCTTTCATTAAATAGTCTTCCGGAATCTATGCATGGTTTGCAACTTAAGTCTGGTAAATTTTATCATTTATTTGGTTGGGAAAAGACTAATTTACATCTTCAAGGCTCAATGAAAGCCTTCCTTAATTCTTGTAAGGTATTTTTAAACCATAATCCAGATGATTTTGTTGGAAGTGATTATATTTCACTATATGCTAGGGATTGGGTTAATGTATGTCATGCGGCTGGAAAAGTTGATAGTACTTCTGCAAAAGAAATAAAAGACTTTTTTGAGCATTGGTTTATTCCAGTAGAATTTGTCCATAAGCGTCGTATTAAAGGATTATTCACAGGATATTATGTTCCAATAGTTAAAGGTAGCTTAGAGAAGACGGATAAATACCAAGTGCCTTTATATGCAGTTCCTAAAATTTTGATTACGGCAAATCTTCATGAATTTATTAAAAGTATGCCATCGAAAAAAATAGTAGGTAGAATTGTTAATAATAAACTTGTTCCATTTTATACAAGAGAAGAGATTGATAGTGGAGTATTAGGTAGTAATGCGCAAATTTTAGCATATGTTGAGACGGAAATAGATAGGCTTAAAATTGAAACAGAAGGTTCAGCGATTATTGATTTAGGAAATAATTCGCGTTTGGTTATTGGTTTTGCAGGAACAAATGGTGCTGCTTATAGAGCCATAGCCAGTATATTAATTGATGATAAAATTTTAAGTAAACATGAAGCAACCATGCAAAATATTAAAAAATATTTTAAAAAGTATCCTGATAAGTTAAAAGCGGCTATCAATCAAAATAAATCATTTGTTTTTTTCAGAAGATTGCCATCCGCAACTGTAGTTGGAAGTCAAGGAGTTCCATTAACTGGGGAAAGTTCCCTCGCTGTTGATAGAAGATGGATACCTCAAGGCATGCCACTTTGGGTTACATCTTCAATATATGACACAAAGCGTCATGAAGAGCGATTATTTGACAGACTAATGATTGCTCAAGATGCAGGTGGTTCTATTAAAGGTATTGTGCGAGGCGATATATATTTTGGAGAAGGTTTAAAGGCTGAAAAAAAAGCTTTAAGTATGCATAGTAAGGGGCATTATTGGTTATTGCTGCCACGTATGGATAGAGTTAATTAAGATTAATCTTATTCTGTGTTAAAGCTTTCTTTAAGTATTTGAATGCGAATGCTTTTATCTTTATTTGGTATAGTTTTGATAGTTATATAATTTGTGAAATTTAAATCATTATTTTTAGTGCGACTAACTATTAAATAGTAATTACTGTTGATTGTTAGTTTGTTTGCTGTGATTTTTATTTCTTCTATTAGTGGGGTTATGGTTGATATATTTTCTATAGCTTTATTTTTACGTAATTGTAAAATTTTTTCTATTATTTTTTGTTTTGGATTCTGACTTAACGAGTTTAGTAAATAACTTGAGGTAGTGTTAATATTTATTGGCGTTATTTCAGGAATAGCGCTGATATACTTTTCTAAAGAGTTATATATTTTTGCATTAACTCCTAAAACAGTTCTTAATTCGGATATACTTTGCATTTTTTGATATCCAGGAAGATAAGGTGGCTTTTGTTGCAAATAGTTATCTAGCCATTCATCGCGTTGGGTTTGTTTTTTTGGGGAACCGTTGATCCAATTTGCAGTGGCTTCAACAATTTTCATTCTAGTTTGTTTTTTTATTTGAGGGTTGATTTTACCTATTAATTCATAAAAGACAGGCTTATAAGTTTCATCTGTTAAGTTATTTAAATTGAATCTAGCTTGTAGATCATAAATTTCACCACTGGTTATAATTCCAGGATAAATATTACTGTATTCTTTGGGGAAGGACAGGACCTTTCCAAGGTTATCTAGAGCAATAAATGGTTTTTGGGATTCTTGGATTTGTTCAATTGCCCAATACGTTACTGCTTGTGATGCCAAATATAATTTATCGTTAGTTATAGTAATTTTTGCATGATGAATATCAATGCGTAATTTCTCCGTCATAGAAGTTACCACTATTGCGATAATTGTAACGATAAATAAAGATGTAATCAAAGCGCTACCACGTATTTTTTTGTGCACTTTTTCTCTTGTTTGAGTTGATAATTAGTCACGCTAACAGTTAGATATTAAATTTGCAAGTATTGATTAATCAGGGTAATCTTTATCTCTATTTAATTATTTTACGAATTAATATGAAGTTTATTCAATACCTTGCAACTTGCTTATTTTCTGTAGAAATTTATAAAAAATCTATGGTTAGCCACAAACAACTTATTAGTTTAATGATATGTTGCTTATTGTCATTAAAATCTTTTGCGACTGGCCCATTAAATTTAGATTGGTTGGATAAAAGTGTTAAACCGCAAGACGATTTTTTTAGTTATGCGAATGGGGGTTGGATTAAAAATAATCCTATTCCCAATGATTATCCTAGCTGGAGTACTTTTTCGGTATTGGATGAAAAAAATCGCAATAAAGTGCATGAGATGTTAATTAAAGCATCGCTAGATAAAAATGTAAAGCCGGGTAGTATTGAACAGAAAGTAGGGGATTTTTATTATAGTGGAATGGATATTAAAAGTATAAATAAACTTGGAATAAAGCCTTTAGAGCCTGAATTTGCACGTATTGATGCTATTGAGAATATTAAAGATTTGGAAGAGGCTATAATTAGGCTGCATAAAACCGGGGTTTTGATTATTTTTGGTTTTTCTAGTACGCAAGATTTTATTGATAGCAGTAAGGTAATCGCTGATGTTGAACAAGGGGGATTATCATTACCGGATAGGGATTATTATCTTCTTGAAGATGATAAATTTGTAAAAATACGTGAGGCATTTATTAAGCACGTAACTAAGATGTTTATGCTTTTGGGTGATGCGGAAAAGTTAGCAAATTCTAAGGCAAAAAAAATAATGCGGCTTGAAACGACTTTGGCTAAGGCTTCAATGAGTCAAATTGAAATGCGAGATCCACGCGCTGTTTATCATATTATGAGTTTGTCAGAATTAGAGAAATTAACTCCTAATTTTTCTTGGAAACAATATTTATCTGCTATGGGTTTTAGTAATTTGAACTCGCTTAATATTGGGATGCCAAAGTTTATGCAAGCAGTTAATCAATCGTTTACTGATTATACAATTTCTGATTGGAAGATTTATTTGACTTGGCATTTATTAAGCTCAGTTTCAGCATATTTATCAGATCCTTTTGTTGAGCAGAATTTTGAGATGGCGAAAGTGTTGTCTGGTATTGAGAAGCTTCCTCCAAGGTGGAAAAGAGTTATTAGCAGTGAAAATAGGTTGCTTGGTTTTGCTGTTGGTGAGTTGTTTGTTCAAAAGTATTTTTCGGCATCTGCCAAACAAGAAGTTTTAGATATTATTAGTAATATTCGTAAGGTATTGCGCACAGATTTACAAGAATTAAGTTGGATGACCAAGAAAACTAGAGATGAAGCTGTAAAAAAACTAGATTTAATCGAAGAAAGAGTAGGGTATCCTGATAAATGGCGTGATTATTCGTCTTTAAAAATAAACAGAGGTCCATACGTTTTAAATGCTTTAAGGGCTAGTGCTTTTGCGATGGCATATGATTTAAATAAAATTGGCAAGCCTGTTGATAGAACGGAGTGGGAAATGCCGCCACAAACGGTAAATGCATATTATCATCCGTTACTAAATAGTATAAACATCCCTATGGGCATTTTAAGTTCACCGTATTTTGATCCAGATGCGCCTGCTGCGGTTAATTATGGTGGAATAGGGGTAGTTATTGGGCATGAAATTACTCACGGATTTGATGATCAAGGTTCAAAGTTTGATGCACATGGTAATTTGTTAAATTGGTGGCAAAAAGAAGATTTACATAAATTTGAACAAGCAACTCAATGTATAGTCGATCAATATTCTCAATATAAGGTGAATAATAATATACCACTAAAAGGTAAGCTTGTCGTTGGTGAGGCAACGGCCGATCTTGGCGGATTAATTTTAGCTTATCGTGCTTATTTAAAATCAGATGCTTATAAAAATGCTAAGGAAAGAGATGGATTTACGCCAAAACAGCAGTTTTTCTTAAGTTTTGCTCATGTTTGGGCGAGTCATATGCGCCCTGAATATGCAATAAATATGGTAACTGTTGACCCACATGCTCCAGCTAAATATCGTGTTAATGGTACACTTGCAAATATGAAAGAGTTTCAATGTGCATTTAATATTCCAGCTGGATCACCAATGATCAATTCAAAACGTTGTGTAATATGGTAAGAATATATCTTATAAAATTACATAAAGGTAAAGTATTATGCTGAATATAATATTAATCTTTATTGGTAGTGGGCTTGGTGGGGCATGCAGATATTTGGTATCACATGGTATTTATTCTTATTCTTCTGGTAGAATATTTCCATATGGTACATTGTGTGTAAATGTTTGTGGTTCTTTTCTTATAGGGTTTTTGTCAGTTTTGTTTTTTTCAAGGTTCTATTTTATTTCACCACAGCTTAGGGCTTTGTTTTTAATAGGTTTTTTAGGTGGTTTTACAACTTTTTCTGCTTTTGCATTTGAGTCTTTTAATCTCTTAGAAAACCGAGAGTTATTTTTAGCATTTTTGAATATTTTTGCTAGTGTTTTTTTATCTGTATTAATGGCATGGATTGGGATTATTTTAGGGAGAGCGATATGAAAACAATTGCCGTTAAAGTTGTACGAGTTTATTTAACCGAAAGCTCTGGATTATTAACTAGTATTATGTTGTATTTGAAAAAAGAAGCAAATATACGTGGAGTTACTGTATTTCGTGCTATTAGTGGTTTTGGGGACTCTGGTGATCATAATGTATCTTTATTAGATTTATCTATGGATTTGCCTTTGGTTATTGAGTTTTTTGATACTGCGGATAAAGTAAGTTCTGCCGTAGAGTATTTATCCACAGTAGTTACTAAAGAACACCTGGTGATTTTAGATGCGCAGGCAAATATTTAGATAAAAATTGGGTGCGGTTCTTTTAAAACGACAATGCATTGTAGGTTGGGCCTTGGCCTGAAGATACCTCAGGCCAAGGCCCAACCTACCAGCGAAATTTATGTCGTTTTAAAAGAACCGCACCCATAAAAATTTCATATTTATACTTATTTTTTGTGAGATTTCTAATTTATTTTAACTTTTGCCATGGGTATTAAATTAATATTTTCATCATTTTCTGTGTTTTCAGGCGAGTTCGTAGTTGATTCATCAATATATTTTTTAAAAAAAACAGGGGGTCTTATGGGCTTTGGACGTTTGATTTCAGCAGAACAAGTTTTCTTTAGAGCTCCTTTGACGTCATAATTGTTTTCTATACATAATTTGGCTATTTCCTTAGCCTTTTCTGCATATTTAGTATTTGTCTCTCCTATCCCTTTAATATATTTTATTTCATAATTTTCTATTAAAAAAGGAAATCTAGAAATCCAATTAACACCGGCATATGAGCAATTTTTGGGTATAAGTGAACTATTGTTTACAAAGAATGAATTTATTCCATCTAATAAATCTACGCGATCGTCAAAATGGAGGATATCATATTTTTCTTTGATTTTATTTGACATGTATTGACATAGTACATAAAGAGTTAAGCATTTAGATGAATCATCAAAATGTAGGTTATTAATACATGTAAAATAGTCTGAATCCCATGAATAATCTAGCATTGATATTTTTTGATTTAATTTATTAGTTGCTTCCAAAAAAGTGATTGGTTCAGGTTTAGGTTCAGGTTCAAGTTCAGTTCTATATGAAACATATTCGTCAAACTCATCTACTGTTACACCTAGGTCATATAAGAACTTTACCTTCTCATTTTCATTTAGGCATCTAATATTATTATCATACCAATCCTCAAAATCATCATCATTTAAATCGGAAATATTTCTGCTATATCCATCTTGGATTGATATACTAGGTTTGGATATTAATGTACTAGATTTGTGTATTAATGTACTAGGTTTGGATATTAATGCTTTTTTACGATATTTTTCATATTCGTCTTGGTTCATTAAATTTAGGGTAGTTCCTTCTGGCAGATCATTAAATATATCATGCATTAATAGATTTATGCTGTTAATTTTAGGAGGAGTATCTAATTCTTTTTCTAAGCATTGCCTTAAATCAGTAAGAAATTTTTTTAATAATACGGAGCAGCTACATAATTTACCATCATGAGCTTTTGAATTCTTTATGGCATTATTTATATCAGTAAGAATAGATTGGCGCAGAGAGCCAATAGCTATATATATATTCTTATAATTATGAGATTTGCAAAGTTTTATAACCCAGTTAATAAGTATTTTTTGAGAAAGCTCATTATCTGTACACCCATCAAAGTCTAAGCTTAAAACTAAAGTTTCAGATTCAAATGATTCTTCAAATTTATATTGCATAATTATATGATTAGCTAGATTGTGTTATGCATTATAACACAATCTGCCTTCAATAAAAGCAAACAGTTATTTTGTTTTTATCTATAAATTAAAGTTTAAAATTAATCAATTAACTGATCAGTTTTCGCTGCGCAGATAAAATCGTTTTGAGATAAACCATCTAATGCATGAGTTGAGAATGTAACTATGCAATAGTTGTAACCAACTTTTAAGTCAGGATGATGGTTTTCTACGTTTGCAATCCAGGCTAAAGCGTTTACAAAAGCCATAGTTTCATAGAAATTGTTAAAAGAGAATGCTCTTTTAATTTTGCGATTATCCTCGGATACTTCCCATTTTGGCGAAATCTGCGGGAGTAAGTTTTTGATTTGGTTGATTTGTAATGATTCGCCAATCCCTTCACATGATTCGCAATGTTTACTAGTTAAGTCGCTTGTCATATCGTTTCCTTTAATTTTTTTAAAGATTTTAAAACCTTAGTATTTTGCTCGGTAGTTCCT
>JAUIBC010000147.1 GCA_030427555.1 Gammaproteobacteria bacterium
TGTAAAAAGCAATTGATCTTTAGTGACAAATTGCCCACGCTTAACCAATAAGTTTTTTAATCTTCCTGGATAATCGCTAGAAATATAGGTTAAATCGGTTAACATAGATATAGATAAGCCAATGCTCTATCGATGTAATTTCTTTAAAAAGTCGTAATGAGATGGCAATGTTTTTAATAAATCTTTTTGCTTTATTTTTATCTCGTCGAAAATTAATTCTGCTAATTTAGCTGATTTAGGTTTATAAGATAAAATTGGAAAAGATTTTTCTGGAAGAATACCCAATCCAGCAAAAATACAATAATAGCTGCCATTAGTCCAAAAATTGCGAAACTCCGCATCAAAATTATCATAATACGTATTTTCATCTGTTACTGGTTGGTTAAATGGTATACCAGCACGATATAAAGCAATTTTATCAAGAATATTATCAGTCAAAAGCAATGATTTATTGGCCGTCCAAAAATTTGTATCAACTCTGGGTGAAAAATAAAAATGAGTTTGTATAAAATCACGAGTATCATCAAACATACATTCAATTTCTTGATTAAATTTGTTTTGTAATAGTGGGTTAAAATTTTTATCAGGGAAATTCTTTACGAGATGATAAAGTGCAGCGTAAATAAAATAGATACCTGTAGATTCAAGTGGCTCTAAAAAACAAGATGACAAACCGATACTAACACAATTTTTGACCCATGCTCGGCGATTACGGCCAACTCTAAATCGAATATTATTTAAATTTGTTTTATTCGGATCAATATTCCATAACGAGCAGAATTCATTAATGGCATCGTCCTGTGAAGAGAACTCATTAGAGTATACATACCCAGAACCAAAACGACCCAACATTGGAATTTTCCATACCCATCCTGCTTTCATAGAAATAGCCGATGTGAATGGTTCAACACCATATTTTTTATCATCGTGAGGGATAGATGTAGCGACCGCACTATTACAAAGGAGATGATCATTCATATCAATAAATGGCTCACCAACGACTTGATTAATAAGCAAACTCCTAAATCCAGAGCAGTCGATAAATAAATCCCCTTCTAATACTCTCCCGCTACGAGTAATAATATGTTTAATAAATCCTTTTTCATCAACATTGGCGGACGCAAATTCATCAATAATTTGTGTGGCATTTTGCTTGGTTGTTGCAAATTTACATAAAAAATCGGCCACCAAATGAGCATCAAAATGCCAAGCATAACGAGTTGCTCTATCGCCATTAAACCAACGAGGCGCTAGATGCTCATCCATAATACTTACCTCTTTAAAACAAGCATAATCAAAAGATTCTGTTGTAACTCCGCGTTTATATTTATTTAACCAATAATGAGACAGTGGAATATTGTCACAGGTAGGTAACAAACCAAATGGATGATAAAAATGATCCGTTTTTCCATCTACCCCACCTGTTTTCCAATTAATAAATTTGACAGCAACTTTGAAGGACGCATTACACTTTGGCATCCAATCTTCTTCTTTTAACCCTAAATAGTCAAAAAACACTTTTTGTAAATTTGGAACTGTCGCTTCTCCAACCCCAATTTTTGGAACAGTTGCTGATTCTAAAACGATAATATTAGCTGATCCTTGTAACGCTTTTCCAAGATACGAGGCGGTCATCCAACCAGCAGTACCACCACCTAAAATAACTATACGCTTAATTCTATCGTCCATTCTGTCTCCAATTATTATGTAAAATAATCTTGCATAATATAATTCCAAATTTTATCTACCGAATCCATCATACTATCGTGAAACTGATTAATTGGTACAATAACCAAAGCTGTTTTAAAACTCATTCTCAATCCATTGTCTGCTAGCAACTCATCTTGACTATCAATAGGTTTTTTCATCGCCTTAAACAATACAGCTGATGTACTTTTAAATTTTCTATTTTTAGAAGTTTGAAGAAGATACACACATATTTTCACCAAATCTAATCTTTTATTTATTTCCTCCATAGGAATATTGTCTTTCAATAGTTGTTTTAATAATTCCTTACTCCATTGATTTAAATATTGTGGATATAAATTTCTATCTTTCTTTAGAGCAATAGAATCCAATAAATATAACTTTACATTTGTGTATCCATTAGCTTCAAGATGATATGCTATTTCTATAGCTATATTTCCACCTAATGACCATCCTAATATAGATACTTTTTCTGATTTATTTTTAGGTAGTCGCATATATTTTAAATAATGACAAGCTAATTCTTCCATTGATTTGGTATTTGGGTTGTCTTCATATAAATAATAATGTTCAAATCCTAATAAGTTAACAAGGCCTTTTGCTCTATCGACTAAAGGTTTATATGATTCGGATGAATGCTTATATCCGGTGTGAACGCAATAAATATTATCATGTATACCGTAGGATAAGGATAATTCCTGCAATAAGCTTCTAGGGCTGTAAGAATTTATTAATTTATCAGATAATCGTTCAATCGTTTTTAATTTAAAAACATCTGCAATTTCAATATGTAGTTCTAAATCTGTCCTGAGTTTATGAGTTAAGTTAATAACTAACATAGAATGTC
This sequence comes from Gammaproteobacteria bacterium, assembly GCA_030427555.1. GTDB lineage: Bacteria > Pseudomonadota > Gammaproteobacteria > Legionellales > Legionellaceae > 2-12-FULL-35-11. The sequence goes on from JAUIBC010000147.1 coordinate 2,555, forward strand.
CGCCTAATTTAAAAAAATCATCCTTAATGCCAATTTTCTTAACATTTAATATATCTTGCCAAATAGCTGCAATTTTACGCTCCAACTCATTACGTGGAGCAATATATTTTTCACCTTTAAAATCAGGCATAGGTAACGCTTTGAGATCAATTTTACCATTAGAGGTTAAAGGCAGTTCTGTCAAAACCTCATAACACCGTGGGATCATATAGTCAGGTAATGATTTTGCTAATCTATTTTGTATCAAAGCTTCCAGGTCATTAAAATGAAAAACTTGCTCTTTAGTTTTTTGACCAAGTGCCATTACATATAAAGAATCTTTACTTACCTGTAACCCTAGCATACAACTACCAACGTCTTCTTGATGCAGTAACATTGCTAAACGCTGAAATATTCGACCACTCCAAATGTATGATTCTGGAGATGATTCACCAACAACCTCCAACATAATTGATGCGCTATTTAATATTTTTCCTGAAAAAGCATCTGACTGCATAAATATAGATTGTTTAGATAAATCATAATATTCACCACCCTGATTTTGATAGATCTTTGCATTACGTTTATAACAATCAATATTTAATGTTGGAATATCATGTTTAACAGAATTACCACCAACATACACGCTTAACAAACAACTATTTTCAGAATCAAAAGATTTATCTTCAACAATCCATGATGATATATGCTCTTCAGGTAGAAGTCCTAACATATGTCCGGCTTCGATATAAGCAAAACGTCTAGATTCTTTACCATATAATGGTTCAATAGCAGGCCAATAAGCTACAAAATGTAAACTAAATATGCCTGATTGATATGGTAATCCTTTTATAAAAGAGTCTTTATAAAGCATGCGCTTTATTGGATGAAAATAATAACATCCAG
>JAUIBC010000148.1 GCA_030427555.1 Gammaproteobacteria bacterium
CTCCATAAAGTTATAAGTATAATTGTAGGGTTATGGCTAAGTTAAATTATACAAGAGACCCTAAATATAAATAATTTATTATAATTACACAAGGACCCTCGCATGAGAAAACAACCTCTGCACCCTATAACAGCTGTATTAAATATTAAGCAAAAGAATTTATCTAAAAGATCAAGAGTTGAAGCGATGCGTTGGTTAGCAAAAAGATTTCCAGAGGCTTTTGATAATACTATACGCATTCGCCCTTTAAAAATCGGAATCATGCAAGATATATTAGCTTACGCTGATGAAGCTAGCGTAGATGGTATATCTAAAAGTAAGCTACGTGAGGCGGTTGTGTGTTTTACGCGTAGAACAGAATATTTGGCTAGCTTAAAAGCTCGTGAACCAAGGGTCGATTTATTTGGCAATCTTGGCGAAAACGTATCTGAGGAAGATGCTTTAAAAGCCGCACAAAAAATTAAATTAAGAGTTGAAAAGAGTATTAAAAATGGAAAAAAGCTGAATGGAGCAGCGCATGAGTCAACCAAGGCAAAATCTCCAATAAATATTACTAAAACGGAACCACCTTTGTATTCATCAAACGCATCGGAAAAATCTATTGCTTATAATATGCAAGATAGCTTCTCACACTCATCACGCTCAACGCAACAAGTTACGATTAAACATAAGCAAAGCAGACAATATGATCCTGAAGCAGTTGCTCGTCTTAAGGAGAAGCTTGGTATATCTCAGCAGAAAAAGAGTAAATATGATATATGATTAGATTGATTTTAAGGGATTTTTGCATATATAACATATTCGATAAATTAGGTATTAGAAATTTTTTGTATTTTAATTATGGAGCTGGGTGATATGAGTATAGCCAGTATGTCCACTAAAAACATAATGTTGCGTAACATTCCAAACGCATTAACTATTACTCGCCTTATTCTCATCATCCCTTTTATTATTTTATTACATCATCATCAATATTTATTTGCTTTTTATTTATTTATATTGGCAGGATTTACAGATTGCTTGGACGGATGGCTTGCTAGAACATTTCAATGGCAAAGTCCATTTGGCACGTTTATTGATCCGGTTGCAGATAAGCTACTTATTACAACAAGCTTTATTTCATTAGCATTAATAAGCAAACTGCCTTGGTGGTTAGTTTTTTTAGTTTTTTTAAGAGATTTGACAATTTCTGTAGGAGTTATTGCTTGGTTTGCTTTTATAACTCAACGACCACAACTTAAAGCTACTTATGTCAGTAAAATTAATACCGTCATGCAATTATTATTAGTGACGGTAAGTCTATTTGAGCTAGCTTTTTTTACTTTCTCCCCTCCACTAGACGAAGCATTGGTTATTTTAACAACGATTACGACCACAATTAGTTTCTTGGATTATGTATGGACGTGGGGAAAAAAGGCATATATATGTTTAAAGATGCAAGTATAACTAAACAACTGCCACTTGCTATTAATCTTAGTGAAGAAGCAACTTTTGCTGAGTTTTGTTGGAATGGTAATGAATTATTAAAAGATCAGTTGTACCTTGCTCTAAGCGGTAATAGTGATAAGCAGTTACATATTTGGGGAAATATGGGTTGCGGTAAGTCACATTTGTTACAAGCTTGTTGTCAGTTTGTTGCTGATGATTCAAAACAAGCGATTTATTTACCATTGAACCAGCTAAAAGACACCTCGCCTGAAATTCTTGAAGGTTTTGATGAGTACTTTTTAATTTGCATTGATGATGTAGATAGTATTATACATAATAAAGCTTGGGAAGAAGCGATATTTCATTTATATAACCGTATCCGAGATAATGGCAAAACAATCCTATTAACAACAAGCCAAGTCATTCCACAGCACTTAGATATTCATTTAGCCGATTTACGTTCGAGACTTGCTTGGGGATTGATTTTACATTTGAAAGAACTTAGCGATGAAGATAAAATCACAGCACTGCAAACACTAGCAATTAAACGTGGTTTTAACCTATCTGTGACAGTTTGTCATTATTTATTGAGTAGATATACTCGTAATATGCATGATCTTTATTCCTTATTACATCGTTTAGATGAAGAATCATTAATTGCACAAAAAAGAATTACAATACCATTTGTAAAGAAAGTTCTGCCTAGTCGACTGTGAAGCCAGGTTATAAAGTTTAGAGGTCTATTTTTTAACATATTAAGATGTATCAAAATAGACCTTTAATCAATATTCTAAGTACTAAATTATGAAATCGCAGAAATCTTTCTTTTACCTAAAGAAGTATCAGGCTCAGAATTATTACTATTTAGTAATTCGCACCAACCTTTAAATGATAATCTTTCCGTAGGTGAACATAGTAACAAAGATTTTTTAATGTGCGAATTAGAAGAATCATTAGCGAATAGCCCATTAACAAATTCTTCCCATTTTTTATCTAATTCTCTTGAAAGATTGTCCTGACTTTTATGAAAAAGATGTCTTCTATATTGATTTTGAATGGCAATTGCTGCGTCTTGTTTTCCTTCATTATTAGATGAAGCGAGTTTAACTTTAATTTTAGATAAAATATTTTTAAATTCGTTAATATGACTTTTCAGGCTTAAGCAACTTTCTTCGGCTATTAAAATGCTGCTAACTTTTCTAGATATATCCGCATGCATTTTTTCATCAATATTATTTAGATCTGGCAATTTCTTGTATATTTCTCGCAATAAAATGTTCTTTTTACTAAGTCTTGCCTGTCCAAGATTTTTTTCGATCCGATCCATCAACGAAACTAATTCGCTTTCACTACCACTACAAGTAATACGTATGAAGCCATTTTTTCCAGGTAAACCAAAGTATGATAATGGAGCAACCATTATTCCTGCTACAAACATTAAGTGATAGACGAGCTCTTCGTCAGTTTCAATCAAACCAACTTTACTTGGTAGGGCTTTTTTCCCTTCAATATGAAAATCTGTCCCAAGCATATCGCTAAGGTCCGCCGGCATATAAAATGTTCCTTCAACCTTATAATCTATATCAGGCATATATGCACCCATTGCCTTAAGTCGATCGCCTACATATTCTACTTTTTTCTTGTAGAAATTTATAAGTCCTTGACGATATTCTTCTTGAGATTGATAAGTTAGCATGGTTTCTGCATAAGCAAATTGTGATCCTCTGGGAGCATGAACTATGGTTCTAGTACTTTTGTCCACTAAATGTCCCATAAGTTTATCATCAAAAGCTATTAATATCGACATACGCTCACCAGCTGCTGATAAATCTTTAGTTCCAGAGCGAAGAATTACTATTCTATTAGTTAAATCTGGGGCAACTTCGAAAAGAGAAGATACTTTTTTTTCTTCAGTAAAACACATACCGGCATAAGCTTCATCAACAATCACATATATGTCAGGATATTTTTTGAGTACCTCAGCTATTTTTGTTAATTCATCT
>JAUIBC010000149.1 GCA_030427555.1 Gammaproteobacteria bacterium
GGTATCTACATCACTAGGAATACTATTATCTGGTTTAGATTGTCCTAACATTTGTAATAACATTATTGAATTAGTTAGTAACAATCTTTCTTGTTCTTGCCTATTTAAATAGAGCTGATAAGAAATTTCTGAAAGTAAGATTGCAATTTCTTTCTGGACAGTAGCTGCTGAAGCCGTGTTAAGTTGCTGTGCCCATTGCTCGGAACTTTGTTTTGAAGGATCATACTGGCGCCAAGTAGCCATTTTAAATTCATTTAATGATTGGCTCGTGCTAGTTGATTCATCACTACTATTAGATGATTTTTGCGCCATTCTTTTGCCTAAAATATAGTATAGGTTACTAATTGGTACAGAAGATTTTGCTGCGTATACCCTTAATCCTAATAGATATTTGGCAAGAGCAACCTTGGCATTCATAGTATTAGTTGCATCTACATCTGCTGATATGTTTCCATCATCATCAGTAGGTGGGTATGCTAGAGAAAATAAAGTACTATAGTCAGATTGAGTCATGCTGGGGATTGGTATTACCGCTTCTGTTACATAACGTATAAAATCTTGAGCTTGCTGAATTTGGTTGCCGCTAGGTAATCCTTGTTGTGAAGAACTAGAACTATTAGTTGAATATAATAATGGTGAAAGTAAAGTATTACTATTAAGCTGGCTCAAAAATTTTGAGTTGTTATCATAAGTATAGTATGAGGTTTCACCAGGTAGTTTGCCATCTTTTGTTACATCTTGTAAAACGGTCGTCATAACTTTATCAATGGATAAACAGCTATCAGATGAGCTAGAACAGTTACTCCAATCTGGCGTCCCGATTATATTAAGAACATATTGTGATATAGGATCTTCTTGATAAGTTTTCTGGTCAAAATTTTCAACCACCGAAACTCCAGATGATGAATTAGGAGATTTGTAATCCTGGAAAAGCACATTCGCCTGGCTATTGAAAGGATCATATGCGGTGTTACTAGTGAATTCTTTGTATAAATTATTTACTGGAATAGATGCAAAAAAAACATTTAAAAGCTGTTGGCCAGTAGAAACTAAGGATAAAGTATATTGCAACACAGCATCATAAGGAGTAGGCCCATCATTTTCTACATCATAACCTAAATATGCACTTAAATTTTTTAAATATTTAGCAGTTGCGGAGTTTTCAGATTCAGTAGCTAGATCATCATTAGCGCTATATTCTTCAGCAAATGCTAACATGCTGCAAGATAATGCACAGACTAAGATAATTTTGCGTATCTTTATCATTCCTCCCCCTCCATAGCACGCTCAATAAGCTTTAACCTAGAATCAGAAAAAGCACGCGATAAAAGACGTAATCTCTCAAAAACTATATTTCTTTTTAAAAAAAATCCTGCTGGATCATTACTAGACATAGTATTTTCTTCAGCATGTACTAAGACTTTAGATGCGCTACCAGGATGAATCATATCGATTGATTGTAACAGACGTAGTCCACGTCCAGATTTAATATTGCCAGCTAGCCGGATAAATAAATCTTCATGTCCCAGTTTGTTCATATCTATTGCTTCAATATCATCTAATTGTGTTCCTAACTCTTTTATAGCTTGCTCCAGATCCTCATCACCGTCAAGAGTCCATTCTTCTACACTTTCAAGAAAAACAATGACGCGGTAAATCATAGGATCAGTATATTCGAACCAATATTGTAATGAACCTTTATGACTTAAATCCGGCATAATTTTTCAACTCACATTTCAATTTATTAAATATTATCATATAGTAAGATGTAGAAATGTCTACTTAATTTAAGGATAATTATTATGAATGAGCAAATAAATCCTTATTCCAAAAGATTTAGATATCTTTTTAATAAATATTTTGATTATAGATCCTGGATTGATTTGAATAGGACCAAAGCTATTTCATATTATTTTTTAAATATATTTAGAAAATTTTTTATTCCAGAAAAAGTTAATAAAGAAAATATAAAGTCTTTTGATGAAGTAGTAAAGGAAATGGGGTTGACTGAGGAAGATATTGCTAAAAGATCTATTACTTTTAAGCGAATGTACCGTTTGATGATTATAGCGTCATTAATGTTCTATGTTTATTCTTTGTATCAACTACTATATGGCGGTATTTTAAGTGTCATGATATCTGTTGTAATAGCGTTTGTATGCCTTACATTGGCTTTTCGCTATCATTTTTGGTACTTTCAAATTAAGAAACATAAATTAGGATGCAGTATTAAAGAGTGGTTTAAATCAAGTTTCATGGATGGTGGTCAATGAAAAAAATATGGACTTCTTTGTTTCTGCTGTTTATGCCAATTTTAGCGTTTGCTGGAGATGGCTCGTTAAGTTTCACTCCTCCTCCTACAGATTACTCCGTTATTTTTTTAGGTAATATTTTTGGAATAGTTGATGGTGTTCTCCATGGAACTGGTAGTCAAATTATGGGGAATATGTTCGGAGTTTTTAATGCGGCTGTACTTGCTCTTGGTGGTATTGTCGTTATGTATACTCTAATAGTAGGAACCATGAATACAGCTCATGAAGGGCAAATGCTTGGCCAGAAGTGGTCATCAATTTGGATTCCTGTAAGGGCAACCGTAGGTCTCGCTTTTTTAATACCTAAAGCATCAGGCTATTGTTTGATGCAGATTTTTATTATGTGGGTGGTTGTTCAAGGTGTTGGGGCTGCGGATAAAATTTGGAATTCTGCGCTTGATTATCTAAATCGTGGCGGCTCTATTATGAAAGCGCAGCAGAGTATGAATGCTACTACAGATTCAAATAATAAAGCAATTGTGGATATTGCAACAGGTGCGCAGGTAATTTTGAGTGGTGAGGTTTGTATGCGCGGATTGCAAAAACTGTTAGAGAAAAAGCGTAATGGATTATTGCAAAATGCGAAAAGTGATTCCGGAGCTTGTTCTCCTTCAAATCTTAATAAAGATGGTGCGGATCCAGATATGGTTTATTTCTGTAAAAATCCGGTGCCTGATTTTATTAGCACTGTAGATGTAATTACTAAAAGTACACAATCTAATAGTTCATCTACTGAGCCTTTATCTGTGTCTATGCCCAACTTTAAGACAGCTCCTTATAGTGGTTTAAATGGAGTTTGCGGGACAATAGGGTGGAATCCATTTAACCCAAATCTTTCAGGTAATAGCACTTTAAGTGATGCTGATAAGGATATGACGACACAATCTAGAGCAATCGCAATCCAGCAAATGTATTCAGATTTTACATCTGTTGCGAGTGAAATGATAAGTAATGATCCACAAATAACTCAAGATACAAATGCCGGCACGGTTAATTATAGTACGGTAGCGAAAAATCAATTTGGCATACCGTTACTAGATTCTGGTAGTGCATGTAGTACGCCTTCAAGTAGTTGTACAAATTGGGGGCCGCAACAAGGTGCTGATAATCAAACT
>JAUIBC010000031.1 GCA_030427555.1 Gammaproteobacteria bacterium
CAATGGCTATAGACCACAGTTTTACTTTAGAACAACAGACGTAACGGGTACATGTGACTTACCATCAGGTGTAGAAATGGTAATGCCAGGTGATAATGTTAAATTATCAGTAAATTTACATGCTCCTATTGCGATGTCTGAAGGTTTACGTTTTGCAATTAGAGAAGGTGGCCGTACTGTTGGTGCCGGAGTTGTGGCAAAAATTATAGAGTAAGTAGTAAATCCATGATCTGCCCAAGTGGCAGATCAAATATAGTAAGTAGGCCAGTAGCTCAATTGGCAGAGTGGCGGTCTCCAAAACCGCAGGTTGGGGGTTCGATTCCCTCCTGGCCTGCCAAACACTTATTGTTGGCATTAAAAATGAGTAATAGTAAACTAAAATTGGTAGATGTGGCTTCGTGGTTTGGGATAGTATTAATTACTATTGCTGCCTTGGTGGCTACTAACTTCGGTGGTCTTGCTGGACCACTTGTTGCTATGGTGTGGATTGTCTGGCTAGTGTTGACATTAATTTTAGCTTACTTTACAGAAAAAGGTAAAACTTGCTACACATTTGCTAAAGAATCAAAAGTAGAATTAGAAAAAGTTGTTTGGCCTAGTAAACAGGAAACAACGCAAACTACACTTATCGTGATCATCATGGTTGCCATAACGGGGGTTGTACTTTGGGGCGTAGATTCAGGTATGACGTGGGCTATAGGTAAAGTAACACAATTAGGTTGAGATTGCTGTGGAAGAACAAAAGTCTAAACAGTGGTATGTGGTTCATGCATATTCTGGATATGAAGGTTTTGTTATGCGCGAAATTAAGTTACGCGCTGAGCAACAGAACCTTAGCGATAAAATTGGTGAAGTCGTAGTTCCTTCTGAAGAAGTTGTAGAAATGCGAGCGGGACAAAAACGTAAGAGTATGCGAAAGTTTTTCCCAGGTTATGTGCTCGTTAATATGAATATGAACGATCAAACGTGGCATATGATTCGAGCTATTCCACGAGTTCTTGGTTTTATAGGTGGTACAAGTCATACTCCAACTCCAATATCAAATAAAGAAGCAGACGCTATATTACAACGAGTAGAGGATGGAGTTAGCAAACCTAAACCTAAAATTTTATTTGAACCAGGCGAAGTTGTTAGAGTCAAAGAAGGTCCTTTTGTGGACTTTAATGGCGTTGTTGAAGAAGTTAATTATGAGAAGAATAAGTTACGTGTGGCTGTTCTCATTTTTGGTCGTTCAACACCAGTAGAATTAGAATTTGGTCAAGTAGAGAAAACATAATTACAACGTATGTTTTTGCAATAGTTTTTAATAAATTAATAATAAAATCAAGTTAAGATCTTTATAGCAAAATTATTGTTATAAGGTTTCTTAGAAGTAAAACAGGGGAGCTAGTTTTGTATTAATAATTCATATTAAAAGTGAATTGTTATACAAAGCTTGCGCTATACCCAAATAGGAGCAAGCAATGGCAAAGAAAATTGAAGCATATATCAAGCTACAAATTCCAGCAGGAAAGGCTAATCCAAGTCCTCCAGTTGGACCAGCTTTGGGACAACGCGGTGTTAATATTATGGAGTTTTGTAAGGCGTTTAATGCGGCTACGCAAAACTTAGAAGCAGGATTACCAACACCAGTTGTTATCACAGTTTATAGTGATCGTAGCTTTACATTTATTACAAAAACACCTCCAGCATCTGTCTTACTTAAGAAGGCGGCTGGAATTAGTAGTGGTAGTGCTACTCCAAATACTAAGAAAGTTGCTACCCTTAAACGTTCCCAACTAGAAGAAATTGCCAAAGTTAAAGAACCAGATCTTACTGCTAGTGATTTGGATGCGGCAGTTAGAACTATCGCTGGTACAGCACGTAGTATGGGTATAGAAGTTGAAGGTTTGGAGCAAGGGGAATAGCGTTATGGCAAAATTAACGAAAAAGAAAGCTCAAATTCGAAAAAAAATAGATGCAACTAAAGCTTATAAAGCAGAAGAAGCGATAGTTTTACTTAAAGAATTTGCAAGCAAAAAATTTAATGAATGTGTAGATGTTGCGATAAACATGGGTTTAGATCCACGTAAACCAAATGAATCATTACGCTTATCAACTAAATTACCAAAAGGTACAGGTAAGGAAGTTAGAGTTGCTGTATTTGCTCAAGGTGAGAACGCTCAAAAAGCAGAAGAAGCGGGAGCAGATATAGTAGGCTTTGAAGATTTAGCCGATTCAATTAAAAAAGGTAACTTGGATTTCGATGTTGTAATAGCAACACCTGATGCAATGCGTATAGTTGGTCAACTTGGTCAAATTCTTGGGCCAAGAGGGTTAATGCCTAATCCTAAAGTAGGAACAGTTACAATGAATGTTGCAGCGGCTGTATCGGATGCAAAGTCTGGTCAAGTACGTTATCGTACTGATAAATACGGAATAATTCATTGTGCAATTGGTAAAATTGATTTTCAACCTCAAGATATAATAGAAAATTTAAATGCTTTGATTGCTGATATTCGTAAGGCCAAGCCAACGACTGCAAAGGGAGTGTATTTTAAAAAGGTTTCTTTATCTACTACAATGGGTCCAGGATTAACTATTGATCATTCATCAATAATAGTGTAATATTGTCCACATTTTGCAAGAATTTCACGGCGAAAACGCATAGGTTTGTCGCCGTCGAAGACCGCAGGTGCAAAAGCGTAATTTAAGTTTATTTTATTTTCTAAATAATTATATTCTTTATCCTGCGCAGACGGTGAACCTGATTCTAATACAGGCAAGTTCTGTAAAGTTGAAGGCCACCATAACTGTCAAATCTGAACAGATTTGCACAACTAAGGAGGTTAGTAAAGTGACGTTAACTTTAGCTGCAAAAAAAGTCGTTGTCGAGGAAGTTTCAAAAGTAGCATCTTCGGCTGTATCGGCAGTTGTCGCTAATTATCGTGGTTTAACTGTTAATCAAATGACCGAGTTGCGTGCAAAAGCACGTGCAGCAAAAGTGTACATAAGGGTTGTTCCAAATAACCTTACACGACGAGCATTTGAAAAGACAGACTTTGCTTGTTTGAGTGATCATTTAGTTGGTCCATTATTTGTAGCCTTATCTACTGAGGCGCCAGGTGATGCAGCTAGATTACTTAAAGATTTTTCTAAAACTAATAGTAAGTTAGAAGTAAAAGCATTGTCTTTGTCTGGGAAAGTATATGATGTTAGCCAGCTTGATTTTGTAGCGAGTCTACCTACTCGTGAAGAAGCATTAGCTAAATTACTATTTGTTATGAAAGCGCCAGTTGAGAAGTTTGTTAGAACTCTTGCTGAGCCTCATGCAAAATTAGTAAGAACAGTGGCGGCTATTAAAGATACAAAATTGAATTAACCAGATAATTAATTAATATTTATTTTATAGGAGCTAGAAATGGCTGTAAAAAAAGATGAAATTCTAGAAGCAATCGCAAATATGTCAGTAATGGAAGTAGTTGAATTAGTAGAAGCTATGGAAGAGCGTTTTAACGTTTCTGCCGCTGCAGCAGCAGTTGCTGTAGCTGCACCTGCTGCTGCTGGCGCTGCCGCAGAAGAAGAAAAAACAGAGTTTGATGTTGTAATGACAAGCTTTGGCGCTAATAAAGTGGCTGTTATTAAAGCAGTTCGCGGAATTACAGGCCTAGGACTTAAAGAAGCAAAAGACTTAGTTGAAGGTACTCCTTCTACAGTTAAAGAAGCTGTATCTAAAGACGAAGCTGCTGATATTAAAAAGCAACTTGAAGAAGCAGGCGCTGCTGTTGACGTTAAATAATTACTTACGTAATTTTTGCTTTAGACCCAGCCATTTAATATGGCTGGGCGTACGTGTTTAAAGAACCGAATAATCTATTTAGAGGACTACTTTATGGGCCAGGCTGTTGCTAACAATCCTACTGTTCAATACTCGCATGCAGAGAAAAAGAGATTCCGTAAAAGTTTTGGTAATCAACGTGATATAATAGATATACCGAATCTTTTAGATATTCAAGTTAAATCATACGCTGATTTTTTACAAGTAGGTGAAGGTTCTATAAGCCAGGAAAAAAGTGGACTTCATTCAGCATTTTCATCCGTTTTTCCTATAGAAAGCTTTTCCGGAAATGCACGTCTAGAATATGTTAGTTATAGTCTAGGTGAAACAGCTTTCGATGTTCGTGAGTGTAAGCTACGAGGTTTGACTTATTCTGCTCCTTTAAGAGTTAAAGTAAGATTAGTAGTTTTAGATAAAGATTCATTAGTAGATCCAAAACCAGTCAAAGATATACGTGAACAAGATGTATTTATGGGAGAAATTCCATTAATGACTGATGTTGGAACGTTTGTTATTAATGGTACAGAGCGAGTGGTTGTTTCTCAGTTACATCGTTCTCCAGGGGTGATTTTTGAACATGACAAAGGTAAAACTCATTCTTCAGGTAAATTACTATATTCCGCACGCATTATTCCGTACCGTGGCTCATGGTTAGATTTTGAATTTGATCCTAAAGATTGTGTATTTGTGCGTATTGACAGAAGAAGAAAGTTGCCTGTGAGTATACTATTACGCGCACTGGGATTGGACACTGAGCAAATTCTAAATGAGTTTTTTGAAAAAACAGTATGCCATCTTAAAGATGGACAATTTCATATTGATCTTGTTCCTTCTAGACTACGTGGAGAAATTGCATTATTTGATATAATTGATCCTACATCAGGAGAGGTTATTGTTGAACAAGGTCGTAGAGTTACTTCACGCCATATCAAAAAAATGGAACAATCCAAGATGAAAGTTCTTGAAGTTCCAAAAGATTATTTAGTAGGAAAAGTATTAGCACAAAATATTATTGATAAAGAAACAGGCGAATTAATCGCACAAGCAAATGATGAAATTGAAATAGAAACTTTAGATAAGATATGTGATACAGGCACAACAGTTTTTAATTTAATTTACACTAATGATTTAGATCATGGTTCATATATTTCGGATACATTACGTATTGACCCAACTGCATCTGAGCTTGAAGCTCTAGTTGAAATATATCGTATGATGCGCCCAGGCGAACCACCTACTAAAGAAGCAGCTGAAACATTATTTCAAAATCTATTCTTTGCTGAAGAAAGATATGATTTGTCTAATGTAGGTAGAATGAAGTTCAATAGAAGAGTCGGCCGAAAAGAAGACGTTGGCCCAGGAACTCTTGACAAAGAAGATATTCTTGCAGTAATTAAAACATTAATTAACATCCGTAATGGTGTTGGGCTAGTTGATGATATTGATCATTTAGGAAATCGTCGGGTAAGATCTGTTGGTGAAATGACAGAGAATCAATTTAGAGTTGGTTTAGTTAGGGTTGAGCGAGCAGTAAAAGAGCGCTTAAGTTTAGCAGAGTCAGAAAATCTAATGCCACAGGATTTAATCAATGCTAAGCCAGTATCTGCGGCAATCAAAGAATTTTTTGGTTCGAGTCAATTATCTCAATTTATGGATCAAGTAAATCCATTATCTGGCGTAACGCATAAGCGTCGTGTTTCTGCGCTTGGCCCAGGTGGATTAACTAGAGAGAGAGCAGGCTTTGAAGTTCGTGACGTACATACTACACACTATGGACGAGTATGCCCTATTGAAACTCCTGAAGGACCAAATATTGGTTTGATAAACTCACTATCAGTTTATGCTAGAACTAATTCTTATGGTTTCATTGAAACACCTTGTCGTAAGGTTATAGATGGTCATGTAACAGATGAAATTGATTATTTGTCAGCAATAGAAGAAGTTGATCAGTATATTGCCCAATCAAATATTCCATTAGATAAGAATGGTAAAATAATAGCTGATTTGGTGCCATGTCGTCATCAAAATGAATTTTCATTAACAACTCCAAATAATATTAATTATATGGATATATCACCAAAACAAATAGTGTCAGTTGCTGCGTCGTTGATTCCATTCCTTGAGCATGACGATGCTAACCGCGCATTAATGGGCTCTAACATGCAACGACAAGCGGTCCCTACGTTAAGGGCTGAGAAACCATTGGTGGGAACAGGGATGGAAAGAACTGTTGCTTCTGATTCAGGTGTTTCTGTAGTTGCTAAGCGTGGTGGCGTTATCGATTTGGTTGATGCATCAAGAATAGTTGTTCGAGTTAATGATCATGAAACTAAACCTGGTGAGACTGGGGTTGATATCTATAATTTGACTAAATACTTCAGATCAAATCAAGATACATGTATTAATCAAACTCCAATTGTTGCGACGGGAGATAAAATTTCTAAAGGTGATATTCTTGCTGATGGTCCATGTACAGACTTAGGTGAGCTAGCTTTAGGGCAAAATTTATTGGTCGCGTTTATGCCATGGAATGGATATAATTTCGAGGATTCCATTCTTATATCTAATAGAATAGTTGAAGATGATCGTTTTACAACTATACATATAGAAGAACTTACTTGTATAGCAAGAGATACAAAGTTAGGTAGCGAAGAAGTTACCTCTGATATTCCGAGTGTTTCTGAATCAGCATTATCTAATTTAGACGAATCTGGGGTAGTTTATATTGGTGCTGAAGTAAAAGCTGGCGATATACTAGTCGGTAAAGTTACTCCAAAAGGAGAAACTCAATTAAGTCCAGAAGAAAAATTATTGCGAGCAATTTTTGGTGAAAAAGCATCTGATGTAAAAGACACATCTTTACGAGTTCCTTCAGGAATGAATGGTACAGTTATAGATGTTCAAGTGTTTACTCGTGATGGTTTAGAAAAAGATGAAAGAGCCAAAGCTATTGAAGAAGAGCATTTAGCTCGTGTGCGTAAAGACTTAGTTGATGAACGACGTATTCGTGAAAAAGATATTTATCATCGTGTTTATACTATGCTTATTGATAGTAAAGCAGCAGGTGGCCCTAAAGGTTTAAAACCAGGTTCAACGATAACTGCTGATTACTTAGATACATTAGAAAAAGAAAAATGGTTTGAAATAAGACTAGAAGATGATGCAATAAGCCAACAATTAGAAAAATCCTCTAAACAATTAGAGGCATTATCTAAAGACATTGAAAAGAGATTTAATGCAAATCGCAAAAAAATATTACAAGGCGATGATTTAGCTCCTGGAGTATTAAAAATAGTAAAAGTATATATGGCTGTAAAAAGAAGGATCCAACCTGGTGATAAAATGGCAGGACGACATGGTAATAAAGGTGTTGTGTCATTAGTAGTGCCAGCCGAAGATATGCCATATATGGAAGATGGAACACCTGTTGATATCGTATTAAATCCACTTGGCGTACCATCGCGTATGAACATTGGCCAAGTATTAGAGACACATTTAGGTTTAGCGGCCAAAGGTTTGGGTAATAAAATCTCAAAAATGCTTGATAGTGAAGTTGCAATAACCGAATTAAGAAACTTCTTAAACAAAATTTATAATCATGATGGCATGAATAGGGTTGATATTACTACACTTAGCGATGCAGAAGTAAAAGAGCTTGCGAAAAACCTTCGTGGTGGAGTGCCAATGGCAACACCAGTTTTTGACGGAGCAAGTGAAGATGAAATCAAATCCATGTTGGAGCTAGCTGAATTACCATTAAATGGTAAGACAACGCTAATAGATGGTAGGACTGGTAGAAAATTTGATAATCCAGTTGCAGTTGGTTACATGTATATGTTGAAACTAAATCACTTAGTTGACGATAAGATGCACGCTCGTTCTACAGGCTCTTATAGCTTAGTTACTCAGCAGCCACTAGGCGGTAAGGCGCAATTTGGTGGTCAGCGCTTTGGTGAAATGGAGGTATGGGCATTAGAAGCATATGGGGCTGCATATACGCTACAAGAAATGTTAACTGTAAAATCAGATGACGTTGGTGGTAGAACCAAAATTTATAAAAATATTGTAGATGGAGATCATCGCATGGATCCAGGTATGCCTGAATCGTTTAACGTATTACTTAAAGAGATTCGTGCGCTTGGTATAGATATTGAATTGGAACAAGATTAGTTTATACGTGGCGTAGTAAGCTCAGGAATTTATCCATACTATTAATTCCTAATGGAGTTTAGTATGGCCCCTGCTTATTTAATTAATAATTCTTTGAGGTGCTAAAGTTAAGCACCTCTGCTTGACCATTTTGGAGGCATTAACGTGGCTATAGGACCTAATGTAGACAACGATATTGTAATGAAAGCGCCTATTATGGGTGATTTGCTTGGGATGCTGAAACAACAAGGTCATCATGAAGAGTTTGATGCTATTAAAATAGGATTAGCATCACCAGAAATGATTCGTTCATGGTCATATGGGGAAGTTAAAAAACCCGAAACTATTAATTATCGTACATTTAAGCCTGAAAGAGATGGCCTTTTCTGTGCAAAGACTTTTGGCCCAGTAAAAGATTATGAGTGTTTATGTGGAAAATATAAACGTTTAAAACATCGTGGCGTTGTATGTGAAAAATGTGGTGTAGAATTAGCACTTGCTAAAGTCAGACGCGAAAGGATGGGGCATATTGAGTTAGCTAGTCCAGTTGCACATATTTGGTTTTTAAAGTCTTTACCATCTCGTATCGGGCTATTGCTTGATATGACTTTAAGAGATATCGAAAGAGTTTTATATTTCGAAGCATTTGTTGTTGTTGATCCAGGTATGACCAACCTTGAGAAAGGACAACTATTAAATGATGAAGTTTATTTAGATGCAATGGAACAGTATGGTGACGAGTTTGATGCACGTATGGGCGCTGAAGCTATTCGTGACTTGTTAGCAGAAATTGATATTGAACAAGAAATAAAAAATTTAAGAGAAGAATTACCGATAACAACCTCTGAAACTAAAATTAAAAAGATTACTAAGCGCCTTAAGCTTTTGGAAGCTTTTTATGATTCTGGTAATAAACCAGAATGGATGATTATGAGTGTTTTACCAGTATTACCTCCTGATTTACGTCCATTGGTTCCATTAGATGGTGGTCGTTTTGCCACTTCAGATCTTAATGATTTATATCGCAGGGTTATTAATCGTAATAATCGTCTTAAAAGACTTCTTGAGCTGAATGCTCCAGATATTATTGTTAGAAACGAAAAGCGTATGCTTCAAGAATCTGTAGATGCTTTATTAGATAATGGTAGAAGGGGACGTGCAATTACTGGTACTAATAAACGTCCTTTAAAATCTTTAGCTGATATGATTAAAGGTAAACAAGGACGGTTTAGGCAAAATCTACTTGGAAAACGTGTTGATTATTCTGGGCGTTCAGTTATCGTTGTTGGGCCTACTTTGAAATTGCATCAATGTGGTTTGCCTAAGAAAATGGCTCTTGAGTTATTTAAACCGTTTATATTTAGTAAATTAGAGTTTAGAGGCCTTGCTTCTACTATTAAAGCCGCGAAGAAAATGGTAGATCGAGAAGAACCAGTAGTTTGGGATGTCTTAGAAGAAGTTATTCGTGAGCATCCAGTTTTGCTTAACCGCGCACCAACACTGCATCGTCTTGGTATTCAAGCATTTGAGCCAGTATTAATTGAAGGTAAAGCTATCCAACTTCATCCATTAGTATGTACAGCATATAACGCTGACTTTGACGGTGACCAAATGGCGGTGCACGTACCTCTTACTATTGAGGCACAATTAGAAGCTAGATCACTTATGATGTCCACAAACAATGTATTATCGCCAGCAAGTGGTGAGCCAATTATTGTTCCAAGTCAGGATGTGGTTTTAGGCTTATATTACTTAACTCGCTATAAAACTAATGCTAAAGGTGAAGGTCGAGTTTTTGCTAGCACCGATGATGCTTTAAGTTGGTATGAGAATGGTTTTATCGATTTACATGCGAAAATTAAAATCAGAATGAACTCTGAAGATGGTAAATCAACACTAGTTGAAACTACGGTTGGTCGAGCAATATTATCACAAATACTTCCTGAAGGTATGGAATTCGAACAAGCTAATAAGGTTATGACCAAAAAAGCCATTTCAAAAGTTCTTGATAATTGCTATAGAAATTACGGTCTAAAAGCATCAGTAATATTTGCCGATCAATTAATGTACACTGGTTTTAAATACGCTACACGTGCCGGAGCATCCATAGGTGTTGATGATATGGAAATCCCATCAGATAAACCTTCTATCATTCAAAAAGCTGATAATGAAGTTCGTGAAATTGAGGCGCAATTTAGATCAGGACTTGTAACAAATGGTGAACGTTACAATAAAGTAATTGATATATGGTCACGTACTAGTGAAATGGTTGCCAAATCTATGATGGCAAATATTGCAACAGAAGAAGTGGTCGCTAAAAATGGTGAGAAAATTACACAAGATTCATTTAATCCAATTTTTATGATGGCTGATTCAGGAGCAAGGGGTTCTGCAGCACAAATAAGGCAGCTTGCAGGTATGCGTGGTCTGATGTCCGCTCCGGATGGATCCATTATTGAAACGCCTATTACGGCAAATTTCCGTGAAGGGTTAAATGTATTCCAATACTTTATTTCAACCCATGGTGCGCGTAAAGGTCTAGCCGATACAGCTTTAAAAACAGCTAACTCAGGTTATTTAACTAGACGTTTAGTTGACGTAGCACAAGATGTTGTTATTACTGCGCTAGATTGTGGAACAGAAAATGGTATATTGATGCAGCCATTAATCGAGGGTGGAGACATCGTTGAACCTTTACACGAGAGAGTTTTAGGTAGAGTAGTGGCTACTGATACTTATTTGCCTAATTCAAAAGAACCAGTTGTAAAAGCCGGTACATTGCTAGATGAAGAATGGGTAGAAAAATTAGAAAACATGAGTGTTGATCAAGTTTATGTACGTTCACCTATCTCTTGTGAAACTCGTTATGGTTTGTGTGCAAAATGTTACGGAAGAGATCTTGCTAGAGGACATTTGGTAAATACTGGAGAGGCGGTAGGTATTATTGCTGCTCAGTCTATCGGTGAGCCAGGAACACAGTTGACGATGCGTACTTTCCATATCGGTGGTGCTGCATCAAGATCTACGGCGGCAAATAATATTCAAATTAAAACTAAAGGTCTTATCAGATTACATAATATTAAAACAGTTACCCATGAGAATGGTAATTTAGTGGCTGTATCTAGATCTGGTGAAGTAACCATTTTAGATGAATATGGTAGAGAGCGTGAAAGATATAAACTTCCATACGGGGCGGTTTTATCAGTACATGATGAATCCTCTGTTGATGCGGGACAAGTTATTGCAACATGGGACCCACATACTCACCCAGTTATATCGGAAGTTAGTGGTAAATTAAAATTTGTAGACCTTGTTGAAGGTATTACAATGAATCGCCAAACAGATGAGCTTACAGGCTTAAGTAATATTGTAGTAATAGATGCTAAGCAACGTGGTGCAAATGTTGGTAAAGATTTAAGACCAATGGTAAAACTTGTGGCTGATAACGGGGATGATGTTTATCTTGCAGGGACAAATATTCCAGCTCAGTATTATTTACCAGTTGATGCAATCATTAATTTTGAAGATGGTGCAGTAGTTGGAGTTGGTGACGTTATTGCAAAAATACCACAAGAAAGAACAAAAACCAGGGATATCACCGGTGGTTTACCACGAGTTGCTGACTTATTTGAAGCAAGAAAGCCGAAAGATTCAGCTGTAATGGCAGAAATATCGGGTATAGTTAGCTTTGGTAAAGAAACAAAAGGTAAAAGACGTTTAGTTATTACTGGAACAAATGATAATGTCTACGAAGAATTAATACCTAAATGGCGTAATATATCAGTGTTTGAAGGTGAACATGTTGCGCGTGGTGAAATTGTAGCTGATGGTCCTCCAAATCCTCACGATATCTTACGTTTGTTAGGTATTGGAGCACTTGCTAATTATATTGTTAATGAAGTACAAGATGTATATCGTTTACAAGGTGTAAAAATTAACGATAAGCATATTGAAACTATTGTTCGTCAAATGTTACGTAAAAGAATAATAACAGAGGCAGGTGATTCTAAGTTCTTGTTAGGAGAGCAAATAGAAGACATAGCAATGTTAGAAGAAAATGATAAGCTTATTGCTGAGGATAAAATTCCAGCTAAAGGAATACCTATTTTGTTAGGTATAACTAAGGCATCTTTAGCAACAGAATCATTTATCTCTGCGGCATCATTCCAGGAAACTACGCGAGTATTAACAGAAGCTGCTGTAAGTGGTAAAGCTGATAATTTGCGTGGGTTGAAGGAAAATGTTATGGTAGGTCGCTTAATTCCTGCTGGAACTGGTTATACTTACCATCAAACTAGAAGAGCGAAAAGAAATAAAGCAAATAGTATGCATCCATCAGCACATAAAGTTACTGCGATTGATGCTGAACATGCATTATCTGAAGCTCTTAATGCAGATAATAATGTAGATAAGAAAAAATTATCATCTGGTGAAGAAGATTCGGCTAGCGCTGAATAAAAAATTAGAAACTAGCTATAGATAAAAATATGTAAGAATTGTAATGCGGTCGATAGTTACATTAATGAAATTGGTATATCCAAGATATAAATTCATGCATATTTTTATTTTATAGTTAAGTTTTAGATAGTTGTAGCTTAGCTCCTGTATTTAAGGAACAAGCTATAGAGGCATATGTTCTTTATTTGAACATATGATTGCGATTTTAAAAAAGTATATAAAAATTAGTGAAAGGATATCAAAGAAACTTGACAAAGATATATTTTATATCATAGAATCCGGCCTCTTTATATTTATAAATTATACATAAAGTTTGGAGTTATAATACATGGCTACTATTAATCAGCTAGTAAGAAAGCCTCGTGTGCGCGCAAAAAGAAAAAGTAATGTACCTGCTCTTCAGTCATGCCCACAACGTAGAGGTGTATGTACACGTGTATATACTACAACACCTAAAAAGCCTAACTCTGCGATGCGTAAGGTTGCTCGTGTACGTTTAACTAACGGTTTTGAAGTTTCATCATATATTGGTGGTGAAGGCCATAATTTGCAGGAGCATTCAGTTGTATTAATACGTGGTGGTAGGGTAAAAGATTTACCAGGTGTTAGATATCATACTGTGCGAGGAAGTTTAGATACTTCTGGTGTGAATGATCGTAAACAAGGTCGTTCGAAGTACGGGACTAAAAAACCTAAAGATAAGAAATAGATATATTGTAGGAAATTGATATGCCAAGAAGAAGAGAAGTACCTAAGAGAGAAATACTACCAGATCCTAAATACCATAGTGAATTACTTGCAAAGTTCATTAATGTGCTTATGGTAAGTGGTAAAAAATCGGTTGCAGAAAAAATTATTTATGGCGCACTTGAAATATTAGAAGAACGTATCAAGAAAGTTAAAAAAACTGATACTGATGAAGGTTCTGAGGGAGATGGTCGTTCTGGTTCTACAGGCGTTCTCCAATACTTTGAGGAAGCACTAGATAATGTTAGGCCATCTGTAGAAGTTCGTTCACGCCGTGTTGGTGGTGCAACTTACCAAGTTCCGGTAGAAGTAAGGATGGACAGAAGCATAGCTTTAGGAATGCGTTGGATTGTTAAATCTTCAAGAGGCCGAGGCGAAAAAGGTATGATGTTAAGACTCGCCGGAGAATTGTTAGATGCAGTTCAAAACAAAGGCGCTGCAGTTAAGAAGAAAGAAGAAGTCCATAGAATGGCAAAAGCTAACCAGCCATTTGCTCATTTCCGCTGGAACTAAAAATTTTGATATGTTAAACGAATAATGAGGAGCATTTAGTGTCAACAACATCATTAGAATTATACCGTAATATTGGTATTGCCGCACATGTGGATGCTGGTAAAACTACTACAACAGAACGGGTATTATTCTACACTGGAACATCGCATAAGATTGGCGAAGTACATGATGGTGCAGCTACTATGGACTGGATGGTTCAAGAGCAAGAGCGCGGGATTACTATTACATCAGCCGCAACCACTTGTTACTGGGCGGGGATGAATAACCAATATTCTAAGCATCGTATCAATATTATCGATACACCAGGTCACGTTGACTTTATGATCGAGGTGGAAAGATCTTTGCGCGTGTTAGATGGTGCAGTTGTCGTATTTGACTCAGTTTCTGGAGTAGAACCACAGTCAGAAACAGTTTGGAGACAATCAGATAAGTATGGCGTTCCACGTATCGTATTTGTTAATAAAATGGATCGGATGGGTGCTAATTTTTTACGTGTAGTTGAGCAGATTAAAAAACGCCTTGGTTCTAATCCTGTAGTATTGCAATTGCCAATAGGAGCAGAAGATTCATTCGTTGGTGTGATCGATTTAGTTAAAATGAAAGCTATACAATGGGATGAATCTAGTCGTGGTATGAAATTTGATTATGTTGATATACCAGCTAATATGCAAGCTGATTGTGAAAAATATCATAATGCCTTAGTTGAAGCTGCTGCGGAAGCATCTGAAGAGTTGATGGATAAATACTTGGAAGAAGGTAGCTTGACAGAGAAAGAAATAAAGCATGGGTTAAGAGTTAGGACAATTAGTAATGAAATCGTTCCAGTATTTTGTGGTTCAGCTTTCAAAAATAAAGGTGTTCAAGCTGTTTTAGATGGTGTATTAGATTATTTGCCATCTCCACTAGATGTCCCAGCTATTAAAGGTGTAGATGAAGATGGTAATGATGATTCAAGAAAAACATCTTATCAAGAACCATTTTCTGCACTAGCTTTTAAAATTGCAACAGACCCTTTTGTTGGAAATTTAACTTATTTTAGGGTATACTCTGGCGTCTTAAAGTCTGGTGATTCAGTTTATAATCCAGTTAAAGGTAAAAAAGAACGTATAGGGCGTATCTTACAGATGCACGCAAACTCGCGCGAAGAAATTAAAGAAGTGCGCGCAGGCGATATAGCTGCTGCTGTAGGCCTTAAAACTGTAACTACTGGGGATACTCTTTGTGATATTAATCACGTAATAACTTTAGAGAGAATGGATTTCCCAGATCCAGTTATTGAAGTTGCGGTAGAACCTAAAACTAAAGCTGATCAAGAAAAGATGTCAATCGCTTTAGGTAAGTTAGCACAAGAAGATCCGTCTTTTAGAGTTCATACAGATGAAGAGTCAGGTCAAACTATTATTGCAGGTATGGGTGAGCTACATCTGGAAATTATTGTTGACCGTTTGAAAAGAGAGTTTGCAGTAGAGGCAAATGTTGGTAAACCGCAAGTTGCATATCGTGAGACATTTAAGTCTAGCGTTGAGCAGGAAGGCAAGTTCGTTCGTCAGTCTGGTGGTAGAGGTCAGTATGGCCATGTATGGTTGAAGTTAGAACCTCTAGAACGTGGTAGTGGTTACGAATTTGTAAATTCAATTGTTGGTGGTGTAATTCCCAAGGAATATATCCCAGCGGTTGATAAAGGTGTACAAGAACAGATGCAAAATGGTGTAATAGCTGGTTATCCTGTTGTTGACGTTAAAGTAACATTATTTGACGGATCATTCCATGAGGTTGACTCAAGTGAAATGGCGTTTAAAATAGCAGGTTCTCAGTGCTTTAAGCAAGGAGCACTTAAAGCAAATCCAGTTTTATTAGAGCCTGTTATGAAAGTAGAAGTAGTTACGCCAGAAGATTATATGGGTGACGTGATGGGTGACCTAAGTCGTCGAAGAGGGATCCTTCAAGGTATGGATGAATCACCTGCTGGTCGTGTTATTAGAGCAGAAGTTCCATTAGCTGAAATGTTTAGTTATTCAACTGATTTAAGATCTGCAACTCAAGGTAGAGCAACTTATACAATGGAATTTGCTAAATATTCAGAAGCTCCAGCTAACATTGCTGAAGCTATTATAGACAAGAGATAGAGGTATTTGAGATGGCGAAGGAAAAATTTGACAGAAGTAAGCCACATTTAAATGTAGGCACGATAGGTCACGTTGATCACGGTAAGACAACATTAACGGCAGCGATCACTACAATTATGGCTAATAAACATGGTGGTTCAGCGAAGAATTATGCAGATATTGATGCTGCTCCAGAAGAAAAGGCACGCGGCATAACTATATCTACAGCGCACGTAGAGTATCAATCAGCGGCACGTCACTATGCCCACGTAGATTGCCCAGGCCATGCTGACTATGTTAAGAACATGATAACAGGTGCGGCACAGATGGATGGAGCGATATTAGTAGTATCAGCTGCAGATGGTCCTATGCCACAAACTAGAGAGCATATATTATTATCTCGCCAAGTTGGTGTTCCTTATATAGTAGTTTATTTGAACAAAGCTGATATGGTAGATGATGCTGAATTATTAGAGCTAGTAGAGATGGAAGTAAGAGATCTATTAAACTCCTATGATTTTCCTGGAGACGATACTCCAATAGTAGTAGGTTCAGCGTTAAAAGCCTTGGAAGGAGATACAAGCGATATAGGTATTCCATCGATAGAGAAGTTAGTAGAAACGATGGATAGTTATATACCTGAGCCAGTTAGAAATATAGATAAGCCATTCTTATTACCGATTGAAGATGTATTCTCTATTTCAGGTCGTGGTACAGTTGTTACAGGTCGAGTTGAGAGCGGTATTATCAAGGTAGGCGAAGAAGTAGAAATAGTAGGTATAAAAGATACATCTAAGACTACTTGCACAGGCGTTGAGATGTTCAGGAAGTTATTAGATGAAGGTCGCGCTGGAGACAATGTAGGCGTATTACTTCGTGGAACAAAGCGAGATGAAGTTGAGCGTGGTCAGGTATTGGCTAAGCCAGGTACAATTAAGCCTCATACAAAGTTTGAAGCTGAAGTATATGTATTATCTAAAGATGAAGGTGGTCGTCATACACCATTTTTCAATGGCTATAGACCACAGTTTTACTTTAGAACAACAGACGTAACGGGTACATGTGACTTACCATCAGGTGTAGAAATGGTAATGCCAGGTGATAATGTTAAATTATCAGTAAATTTACATGCTCCGATTGCGATGTCTGAAGGTTTACGTTTTGCAATT
>JAUIBC010000150.1 GCA_030427555.1 Gammaproteobacteria bacterium
TTTTTCAATTATCATGTTATTGCTAATCAAGTTGCTCATAGAAATTCTATGATATTGTTAAAGGAAGTTACAAATTCATTAAATTATCGATATCAACCCAGTGATCTTATTCAATTAAAGCAAACACAAATTATCTTTTTTAAAGCCACGAAGTTGGATAAATTAACGCCTTCAGAAGAATTATCTATAGCGGGTGTTGAGCAAATTGAGTTGATTTTAAAGGAATATATTTCTTTCACTAAAGATAATTCTTTATCAGAAATCTGCGTTGCTGATATTAAGGTAATAGAAATGACAGCATCACATTCAAATTGCATTTTGGATGAAAAAATTCAGGAACAAGTTAATCAATATTTGAGGTGAAAAAGGAGCTTGTATCGTTACAACTAATAAAAACTTTAAATATGGAAAAATCTTTGCCAATTTTCTTTGACTTTGACACTTGATATTTAGAGGATTTTTAAGCTATTCAATAGCTTCTCAGCACGAACGGAATTTGAAAATATTGTTTTTGTCACAGCTTTTACATCCCCACGAATTATAAAGAAATTATTGAAAGTAAATGTTGTTTGGCGACCACTTAATCTCCAACCATTATTTTTTTAAACACCGATTTATTAATAAAATATAAACAACTAACCAATATTTTTTGATATAATAACTCACTTTTAAATAACTACGAAACTAAAATGCTTTCCATACTTGAATATATTTTAACAAAATCTAAAGTAACCAATGACGAAATTAAGCAAAAACTTAAAAAAGAATATACTCAAGCCTCTATATTTAAAAATGTCCCTCAGCTAAAGAATAGAAATATCTATGAGCACATAAACAAATATTATAAAATTCGGAATCTGACTTTAGAAGATCTAATTAGTTCTGGCGCGATAAATATTGAAGAAAAAAACGCCGATCACAAAACTCTCTTACAACTATTCATTATTGATAATAAATTACCCCAAGTGAAAACATTACTTTGTTACGGAGCTCGTCTTTATAAAGATGATTTTGATTTGGCCAATAATGAGCAAATACAAGATTTTTTAAATTACCGCCCAGGACAAGGTAATCCATCTATTCTTGAGTATTGCTCAAAAAGAGCACGACCTGAAAATTATTTGCAAATGGTAAAGGCGCTAATTTTAGACTACAATGAAACAACGGATAATTATAGTAGCGATGAAGAAAGATTTAGTGATGATGAACTAAATGATGCAGAAATAACCTCAAAAAACAAACACACAAAAAAACTTATTGCTACTTATAATAAAGATAATAATAACGAAGAATCTAAAAAACGCATACGTTTAATTGCTGCTCGCGGGGTTCACTTTGGAGAAAAATACTTCAAGCCAAAAACAATTAAATATATCCTTCAAACTAAAAATCAACCTAAAGCAACTTACAGCCAATCAACTCAATTTGATTCTGGTTATACGGCAGATAAAGACGTACCAGAAACAAACGTAAAGATCCAAAGAAGACATAAAAAAAATGTTAAGTTTTTTAAAGACATGGAAAAGAAAAATGATATAAAAGAGAAAAAAATTGGAACTTATACCCCTCCCATAAGTAGGAACAATAAACAATACACGAGTTTAATATATCGTTTTATGCAAGTATATATTAACAGTTATAACACTCTCTTTAATATTAAATCAATTCAAATAGACTTTGGCTTTGATAGTACGTTTAATCCACTAGTTTCAGCAAGTTGGAACTTTACTAAATCAGGAATGTATGGCAGTGGTTTTCGCTTCGATTGGGAAAAAAGAGAATTACGTCGTAACCCACATTATCGGCGTTTTACCGGTAAACCTAAGCATCCAAACATGGGATACGTGGATGTATATGCATTTGATATTGAATACGTTCGCGTCAATGGCTATGATAGGCAAATAATGTGCAAAAATGGCAATATATTTTTGAGTGCATTCTACCGTCATGAAGCTGAAATTATTTTTATATCGATGATACCTGCCAAATATCATCAACGTAGATGTATTATTAGTTTACCAAACTTTGAAAAACCATTTGATAATAATAAAAGTTACTTTGCTAGTCACAACATTAGTAAAATAATGTATAACAAATATAAATGCCAATTACTAAAATTACCAAAAAGTTCGATGACAGACGAGCATTCTAAAGTTATAAACTCAATTACGGAAAAAACATCAAACCACCAAGCAAATCGTATCGAAAAAACAGCCCATTGTAGATTATTTCGTGAGCCAGATAAAAAAGTAGTTGCTTATGATCATGGTGATAAGCTTAGTGAACAAACATTAACGCTTTAAAATGGGAGTTATGGAAGTCGAAGAGCAAAAAATCTATTCAATTGTATCCATTTATCTTGTAACATATGACCTTGCTCAGAATAATTCGCTACATACAAGATGAATGACTATATGATGGAATTTAAATGGGCAATGGAAAATTCTTTATCATCAATTTTAATAAGATACTTCAGGAGTGTGAGATGTGTCAATTTATGATTTATCATAATCCCAAATGCTCTAAATCAAGAGAGGCATTAACTCTTTTGCGAAGTCATAATATTGAACCAGTAATTATTGAATATCTTAAAAGTCCTCTAAATATCAAGCAAATTAAAGAATTGCGTTCACATTTCGATTTGAAAGACTTTGTACGTTGCAATGAACAAATTTATAAAGACCTTAAACTTAGTTTAGATAACGAAAATGATGTATTAGACGCGATGGTTAAATACCCAATTTTGATGCAACGACCTATTGTTACTTATTGTGAAAAGGCAGTTATAGGTAGACCTGTAGAGAGCTTATTGGATTTAATAAAATTTTAATTAGATATGTATAAATGAAAATTAACAATATTAAACTTAAACAGTTACCATTTGTTATTAATAAGTTTTTTGAGGCAGGTTGTTCAATATGATAGAAGTAGTAATTATTATTCTTATGGTAGTTGGAGGTATCGTTCTAGTGATATCTCAACTAATACCGCGCTTTTTTATTCAACCTCATCCTCATCAAAAAATTAGAATGCCTGATGGAAAGCTATTAGAAGGTCCTGACAAAGTACTCGGACAAGGGGTTTTTGGGACAGTGTGTCAATATACATTAGATAATAAATCTGTAGCAGTTAAAATACCAAATAGCCGAGAATACAATAATCTTCAGCTGCATGAACTAGACATGTTGAAAAAAGTAAATCCACATCCTAATGTTATCAAGTACATCGAACAAGTGGAGGTCAGTCGCATATTATGGATTTTAATGGAGTTAATGAAGGGTTCCGTGCGTGATTTATTGAAT
>JAUIBC010000032.1 GCA_030427555.1 Gammaproteobacteria bacterium
GGAACCACCTGATCCCATTCCGAACTCAGAAGTGAAACAAATCTGCGCCGATGATAGTGTGGGGTTTCTCCATGTGAAAGTAGGTCATCGCCAGGGTTTTATTTATAATTTACTTTTACCATCAAGTTTCTAAATTTTTTCATCCCATTAAATATACATTCAGCAATTTTGCTTGGGAATTCACTTGGTAAGTCATCGCTAATATTTTCAATGACAGTGTCCATTTGTTCCATTACTTCATTAAATATGTTTAAGGCTTGTTTAGTTGAATAGCGTGTAAGCTTTGCTGTTTCAATGAAATTTAGTTTTTGAATATCATTTAATTTGTAATGTGCGCCGTTTCCATATAAGGCCATGGCCATTTTTAAATTTTCATATGGCAATTCTCCATTTTCAACTAATGGGTAAGCTGACATCATATCATATAATGGGTTTAGCCTATATTGTCCTTGTGCTTGAATGTTTATGCTGAAATTTTTAGCATGCGCATCTATTGCTCCTAAGCACCAATTTACAATTTGAGCTTTAAAAAAAGCATCTCTATCTTGTTTGGGTTTTTGAGAACCATTTAGCAGATCCATCACTTCTTTAATTCCTGGTCCTCCATTTGATTGATATTTAAATTTCGATGAATATCCTAATGCTTGGCAAAGATCTTCTTGTGGTAATCTTATAATAGTATTTTTATCTTGACAGAATTTTCTATCAAAGCGTTCAACGGCTAATACTTTAATATCTTCAAATTGTAATAGTTTAGAGTTTGCTACATTTAAGCCAAAAGCTTTTGCAATTGATAAACATAACCACTCATTTTCACAACTTTTGCTTGGTTCGGTTACTTGATGTGCTTTATATCCAATTGGTAATTTAAAAATATGTGTTGTTGATGTTGTTTTATGTGGTCTATGCCATTGATTTTGATACCAAAGAAAAGCCATTTTCTCTTGCGCGCCAGCTATTGATATTCTAAATTCGTTATCATCTTTGATCATACCTAAGGGGGATAATTTATAAGTGCGTAAGATATTTGCAATTTCTGTTTCATTAAGCACTTGGCTTTGTATATTTTTATCTGGGAAATTTGGAGTTGATTTTTCTATAATCTGTATATCTCCGGCACATTCTTTGCCTATTTGAGCTAATAAATCAAATGGATGACATGATTTGGTATAAAAATTTCTTTGTATGCTGTTTCTGATTTGTGGATTATCAGGTAATAAATTATCAAAAAAATTATAAACTGTTTCGCCATTAAATTTTTTATTAAGCAATGGTAGTGACAATGAAATAGGTCTAGTATAAGGCTTTTGCATCCATTCTGTAGAGTAAATAAAACTTAAGCAACCAGAGCTATCTTGTAATAGCTCACCAGCTAATTCATTATTCATAAGTATGTAAAGCTTGCGCATTACTATTTTCTCTCTTTAATATTGCAATCAACATTTAAAAGAAGATGATATTAGAAATCTAATTATTAATATTGGTATTCCAGCATTTATAAATAGAAAATAATTAATATTATATATTTTTCTTTATAGTTTAGATGCCACTATTATTAATTATGGTCGGAATTATTGGTTATTCCAAGTTTATCTATAATTTAGGATAAATTTTGAAGTTTATGATTGCCTTTGAAAACTAAAATTTAACTTATTAATATTTAGTTGTAGATAGTATTGAAATTAGATTTGTTTTGAAAATCATGACATATTTTTTGATTTTTATTTAGCTTAACATGTCGCGTTAAACTTGGATAAATAAAAGCCTGCTTGCAAGCAGGCTTTTATGGGATTTTTTAAATACTTTATAGTTTTGCTACTGTATTAGGTCTTTCTTGTTTTTGTTCTTGATCAAGAGCAGATTCTTTTCTTTGTCCGAACATAGTGCAGCAAGATAAGTTAACAGGTTTATCATTTTTAGTTGTCTTAACTTCGATTGCATTATATAAATTTAAAGTTCCTACAGTTGCTAATGTAATTGCAGCCGCTAAAGCGATATTGTGGACTAATGGAGCCATACCCAACATCGTAGTTCCATACAATATAGTTAATAAAGCTGCAGAAGCTAAAAAAGCAAACATAGACAAGCATAATAGTTTGTAATGTAGCTTTACTGGTAGTTCTTTTTCACTTTTGGAAGAAACGCTTCTGTTAATATCTTTTGGATAACTTTCATTAGCAGGGCTACTTCCATTATTGTCATGAGTTTTAGTGTTCGAATTTAAATGTTTGTTAATAACTTCTGTCAACATCTTGTTCGCATTTGCTCTATCTTTTGATATCTGATCATTTATTTTTTTTTGTTCTTCTGGATTTTTGTTTTTATTGTTTTTCTTTTGTTTTTCTTGACATAGAGTCATAATTGATTTGCGTTTTTTTTCTGCAAAAGTTATTTCGTTTATACTTTCTTCACTTAGATTATTACTTTCGTTATTTAAATTTTCTACTGCTTTTTTTAGATCCGGGTTGCTTGTATTGACTGTTAATTTCATGGAACATCTCCGTTATTTAATAAATAAAATCACATTGTATAATAATTCTACTTAAAGATCAATAGTTATTAGCAAATTTTTGTCCTAGTTATCATCATTAAGTTGATATTTACTTAATGTTATATTCGAAATAAAGTATTAATTTGAATGAAATTAATTTTGTATTTTTTTGATTTGTTTTCTTAGAATATCATTGTTTGATAAGTTTGCTTTTAACATATAATCCTAGATCTATTGTAAGTATATAGAGTTCATGTTGCATAATGAATAATCTCCAAGATCAATAATTACCAATAAAAACCATTAAATTAATTACCTATGTTATTTCTCCTTTATCTAAATTTATGCTAAAATAGCCGCTATTTTATGGCTAAGACATAATCTATGTGGAAGTTCTTATATCAGTTTTCATCTCCTAAATTGTTTTACAGTAAAACTAGTTCTTGGATTAGGTTTTTATTTATAGTATGTGCTTTTTTATTTAGTATAGGGGTTGTTTGGGGGCTTTTTTTGGCTCCGGCTGATTATCAGCAAGGGGATGCGTTTAGAATTATTTATATTCATGTCCCTTGTGCATTTTTATCCATGAGTTTGTATGTGCTTATGGGTTTTTTGGCTATTTCATTATTAGTATGGCGAGTTAAATTAGCTGGTATTTTATTAAAATCTACTGCGCAAACAGGTGCTTTAATGACTTTTCTTGCTCTTGTTACTGGGAGTATTTGGGGGAAGCCGATGTGGGGTGCTTGGTGGATTTGGGATGCGCGACTTACTTCTGAATTGGTTTTGTTGATGATGTATTGTGCCATTTTGGCGGTGCATTATGCTTTTGATAGTAAGGATAAAGCTGATAAGGTTGTTGCAATTTTGACTTTAGTTGGTTTAATTGATTTACCTATTATTCATTATTCTGTTTATTGGTGGAATACCCTGCATCAGGGTGCTACTTTATCTGCGTTTGCCAAGCCAAAAATTGATGCTAGTATGGCAGAACCATTGTATGTTATGTTATTTGCTTTTTTATTTTATGCTTTATTAGTTATATTAGTAAAATCTCGGAGTGAGATTTTAGTGCGAGAAGTTAATCATAGATGGGTACGTGATATTTTATGAAAGATTTTATTGGTGTTTTAAACATGCATGGATATGGGGTATATATATATTCGGCTTATGCAATTGTATTAAGCGCTTTATCTTTGCACTTTATTAAAGCTGTTAGGCATAGTAAGGATATAAGAAAGGCTATTATTAAAAGATATAAAGAGAGTGGTTATGCATCCTCTAAGGCGTAGGCGCTTAAATATAATCTTGTTGGTTATTGTTGTGATTAGTGTTGTTAGTTTTCTGATAATGTATTCATTGCGACAAAATATAAATTTATTTTTTTCACCTAGTGATTTGGTAAAAGAGCATATTACGAGTGATAAGTTAATTCGTTTAGGTGGGTTGGTTGTGCCTGGTAGTGTGCGTCGAGATGCGGATAGTTTAAAGGTTAATTTTGAAATAACTGATAATAAACGTGCTATTGAAGTTGTTTATACTGGGATTTTGCCAGATCTTTTTCGTGAGGGGCAGAGTATTGTAACGCAAGGATATTTGTTGGGAACTAATAAGTTTAAGGCAATAGATGTTCTTGCTAAGCATGATGAGAATTATATGCCAAAAGAGGTTAAAAGTTCTTTGGAATCACAAAAAGGTTGAATTATGACGGCTGAATTTGGTGTGTTTGCATTGTGTTGGGCATTAATTTTTGCTTTGGGTTTGGTATTTGTTCCTAGTTATGGTTTATATGCAAAACGAGATTATCTTATAAATTCAGCTGGTTATTATGTCTTCGGATTATTTTTTTGTATATTCACTTCTTATTTGTGTTTAACTTATAGTTTTTTGGTAAGTGATTTTAGCGTTAGTTATGTTTTAAAAAATTCAAGTCTAGATTTGCCATGGTTTTATAAATTGTGTGCTGTTTGGGGTGGGCATGAGGGTTCCATGTTGCTTTGGGTTTTAATTTTAAGCTTTTGGATGCTTGCTGTTAGTTTATTTAGTGGAAATTTGGATGTTAATTTTAGGGCACGGGTATTAATTGTATTAGGATTTCTAACTACTGGTTTTATCTTATTTTTATTAGTGACTTCTAATCCTTTTGCGCGTCAATTTGATGTTTTAGATACGCATGGGCAGGATTTAAATCCTTTATTACAAGATCCTGGATTTTTATTACATCCGCCCATGTTATATATGGGATATGTTGGTTTTTCGGTTGCTTTTGCATTTGCGATTGCGGCTTTACTGATGGGGAAAGTTAGTCCTACTTGGACTAAGTGGGCGAGACCATGGACTTTAATTGCCTGGTGTTGTTTGACTGCTGGGATAACACTTGGTAGTTGGTGGGCATATCGGGAATTAGGTTGGGGTGGCTTTTGGTTTTGGGATCCGGTTGAAAATGCATCTTTTATGCCATGGCTTGTTGGGACGGCTTTATTGCATTCATTAATTATGAGTGAAAAGAGGGGACAATTTGTTGCTTGGACTTTGTTGTTGGCGATATTTGGTTTTTCTTTGAGTTTAATTGGTACTTTTTTGGTGCGTTCAGGGGTTTTAACTTCTGTGCATGCTTTTGCTGTAGATCCTTTACGTGGTATGTATATTTTAGGGTTTTTATTTGTTGTTGTAGGTGGTTCTTTATTGCTTTTTACGTTGCAAGCTCATAAGTTGTATCGGATTGATAAATCTAATTTAATATCGCGCGAAAGTAGTATTTTATTGAATAATATTTTTTTAGTAATAGCAATGTTAACTGTATTAATGGGTACAGTTTATCCTTTGTTAATTGATGCTCTTGGGCTTGGTAAGTTATCGGTTGGCGCGCCGTATTTTAATAGTGTATTTACTTATCTTATGTTGCCAATGTTGTTTGTAATGGGGATTGGTATTCATGTGCGGTGGGGGCAGGATAAGCTTAAAAATATTTTTAGTAAGCTAAATTCAATTTTAATTATTAGTTTAATTTTACCTTTTTTAGTCACTCAGATTAGTTTTATAAATTTATCGTTAATATTATATTTTAGTTTGTTTTGCGCAACTTGGTTGATATTATCGACCGTTTATGGTTTGTTTGCACGTATTAAAGAGTCTAAAGGTATACGTTTTATAAAGTTATCGTATTGGGGGATGGTAGTTGCGCATTTGGGTGTGGCTTTATTAGTTTTGGGGATTGCGGTTTCTAACTCTTTTGGTATTACGCATGATGTAAAACTTGCTCCAGGCGAAAGTACAATGCTTGGTAAATATAAGATTGAATTTGTTAAAGAAGATGATTTAAATGGGGTAAATTATCATGGAGTAAGATCTTCTTTTTTAGTTTCTTATAAAGATTATTCTGCACTTATTTATCCTGAAAAGCGTATTTATAATGTTACAAAAATGGCAATGACTGATTCAGATATAGATGTTGGTGTTTTTCGAGATATATATATAGCTTTAGGCGAGCCACTTAGTGAGTCTGCTTGGTCGGTTCGCATGTATTATAAACCGTTTATTCGTTTTATTTGGTTAGGTGGATTTTTAATATTAATTGGAGGATTGCTGGGATTTTTTGGACAAATTAGTAAAAAAGGTAATTCTGAATTTTAGTCATTTTTATAAAGTTAACTAATAATTTGTCTTTTCGAGCATTAGCGAAGCAATCCATATAGGAGTATCATTGAAAACATAAACTGGATTGCTTCACTTCGTTCGCAAAGACGGTGTGTTTATGCCGTTTTAAAAACTGGCCAAAGTCCAGTAATTTTAAAATTAATGCAGATAATGATAGTGTGATTGTATGAAAAAACTGTTAATTCGAGCGCTTCCTCTTTTAGTATTTGGAGTATTATTTGGTTTTTTATGGAAAGGATTGTATTTAAATCCGCGTGAAATTCCATCATCATACGTAGGTAAAAAAATCCCAGAATTTAGTTTGCCAGCTCTTCCTAACGATAAACAGGAAGTTTTTAGTGATAAGGATTTATATGGTAAGGTTAGTTTATTAAACGTTTGGTCTAGTTGGTGCATGGCTTGTAAAGATGAACAAGCGTTTTTGCTTAAGCTTGCTGATTCTGGAGTGCAAATTTATGGTTTAAATTATAAAGATAATACTAGTAGTGCTGTTGCTTGGCTTGCAACGTGGGGTAACCCATATAAACTTGTTGCAGAAGATAAAAATGGGCGAGTTGCTTTTGATTTAGGTATATATGGCTCTCCGGAAACGTTTATTATTGATAAGCAAGGAATCATTCGTTATAGGCATGCTGGTATTCTTAATGAAAAAACCTGGCAAGATAAGTTTTTACCAATTATCAGTAAACTTATGGTGGGATAATGTTAAAATTTTTATTATTATTTTTTTCTTTCTTCATATCTATTAATTCTATTTATGCTGATGAGCTCTATCCATTTTCTTATAAAAAACAAGAAGTTCAATTTCAGTATTTATTAAAAGAGTTGCGTTGTCCTGTTTGCCAAAATCAAGATTTAGCTGATTCAAACGCTGATGTTGCGAAAGATTTACGTCAAGAAGTTTATAAAATGGTACTTGATAATAAGACAGATGATGAAATAATTAGCTATTTAACTGCTCGTTTTGGTGATTTTATTTTATTCAAGCCACAGCTTAAATCCGCAACATTATTTTTGTGGTATGGGCCTGTTATTTTTGTTTTAGTTGGACTTCTTGTATTTATAAAGTCTATTAAGAGGAAGTCTCATGCAGTATAATTATAAGATGGTTGTGTTATTTGCGTTATTTGTTATTTTTTCTGGATTAGCAGTTTTATTAGTTTTTAAACCATTACGTAAAAGTAAAGTTCAGATTATTAGTGCAATATCTATAGTTTTACTTGTTGCTTTTCTTTACACAATATGGGGTGGCTGGGGTGATTATTATGCTTTTAGAATGATGCAAGAATCAAAACAAAATGCGTTAAAATTATTAAAAGATATAAAAAGCCCGGATGAGATTCGTGAGAAATTAGTTAAGCATTTAGAGAAAGATCCAGAAAGTGCAAGAGGTTGGTATTTATTAGGGAGATTATACGTTTCACAAAATAATACTAAGCAGGCTTTACAGGCTTTTGCTAGGGCTTATAAACTTGAGAGTCAGAACGTTGCAATAATTGTAAATTATGCGAGCTTATTGTTAGAAAGTGGTGATGCGTCTGGACAAAAGATGCTTGAAAAATTACTTGATGACGATCCAAAACAACAAGAT
Organism: Gammaproteobacteria bacterium; assembly: GCA_030427555.1. Classification (GTDB taxonomy): domain Bacteria; phylum Pseudomonadota; class Gammaproteobacteria; order Legionellales; family Legionellaceae; genus 2-12-FULL-35-11. The sequence goes on from JAUIBC010000032.1 coordinate 7,740, forward strand.
GCGTTAGCTATTTTAGCTATGCAAGCTTATAGAAACAATAATCTTTCTGTCGCTGTTACCTATTGGCAGCGCTTATTGGATACATTACCTCCTCAATCAGAGGAGGCTGATACAATAAGAAAAGCTATAGCAAAGGTACATGATGCTAATATTTAGCATGTCCTGGAGTACGTGGGAATGGTATTACGTCGCGTACGTTGCTGATTCCTGTTACATAACTTACAAATCGCTCAAGGCCTAGGCCAAACCCTGCGTGAGGTACTGTGCCATAGCGACGCAAGTCTAAATACCAACCATACGTTTCTTTATCTAAGTTCTCTTCATCCATTTTCTTTTCAAGGTAAGATTGGCGTTCTTCACGTTGACTGCCTCCTATAATTTCGCCAATTCCAGGAGCTAAAACGTCCATTGCTGCTACAGTTTTATTGTCATCATTTAAGCGCATATAAAATCCTTTAATTGCAGCAGGATAATCGGTAATTATGACCGGTTTTTTACATACTTCTTCACAAATATAACGCTCATGTTCAGATTGTAGATCTAATCCCCATTCTACAGGATATACAAATTTTTTATTAGATTTGCTTAATAACTCAATGGCATTAGTATAGGTCATAATTTCAAAGTCTGTATTAGCCAGAGATTCCATGCGTTTAATAACTCCTTGGCTAATAAACTTATCAAAAAATTGCATGTCATCATTTCTTTCATCTAGTACTATTTTACATAGATAACGGATGAAATCTTGGCTTAAATTGCATATGTCAGTTAAGTCTGCAAAAGCAATTTCAGGCTCTATCATCCAAAATTCGGCTAGATGTCTACTTGTGTTTGAGTTTTCAGCTCTAAAAGTTGGGCCAAATGTATAAACTTTAGAAAGAGCCAAACAGTATGCTTCAACGTTTAATTGTCCTGAAACAGTTAAATACGTTTCATGTCCAAAAAAGTCGTCGGCATAACTTTGTTGTTTATTTTGATTAATTAAGTCTAATGTACTTACCCTAAATAAATCACCAGCACCTTCGCAATTATTAGATGTTATAATTGGGGTGTGTACCCATATAAATCCTCTTTCATGCATAAATTTATGAATTGCTTGGGAAATACAATCTCTTACTCGTGCGACCGCGCCAATTGTATTGGTACGTGGCCTTAGATGTGCTACTTCGCGTAAATATTCTAAAGTATGTCTTTTGGCTGAAATAGGGTAAGTATCTGGGTTTTCTACTAATCCAACAACTTTTAAATCTTGTACTTGAATTTCGTAACTTTGTCCTTTACCTTGTGATGCAACTAACTCACCGGTGGCTTGGATTGAGCAACCTGCGGTAAGTTGCTGGATATCATTTGTATAATTTTCTAGAGTATTTTCTGCGACTAATTGTATGGCATCATGACATGAACCGTCACTTAGACTAATAAATGAAATTCCGGCTTTAGAGTCGCGTCTTGTCTTAACCCAACCTTGTACGCTTACAATTTGTCCAGGGGTTATTTTGCCACTTAAGCATTCATTTATACTATACAAATTTCTCATTTTAAAACTCTTGTGATTTCCTTAAAGGGGCATTTTATACCCAAGATACTTAAAAATGCAATCCCGGATTACATTTCTACATAATTTGGTCCACCACCTCCTTCTGGAGCAGTCCAAACTATATTTTGTTCGGGATCTTTAATGTCACAGGTTTTACAGTGCAAGCAGTTTTGAGCATTAATTTGTAGTTTTATTTTGCTATTTTGCTCAACGATTTCATATACTCCAGCAGGGCAGTATCTTGTTTCCGGAGAGGCATATTGCTTATTATTAATTGCAATGGCTTTTTTCTCATCACGCAAGTGTAGATGACAAGGTTGGTTTTCATTATGATAAGTATTAGATAAATATACTGATGATGGAAGGTCAAAGGTTAATTTTCCATCAGGCTTTGAGTAATTAATTTTAGTAGCATTAGAAATGTTTTCTAATTGAGTATAGTCTGCGTGATTTTTAAAAGTCCAAGGAGATTTGCCGCGTGTTATATAAGCCTCGATTCCGGCATTGATAAGGCCTGGTAATAAACCAAGTTTAAACCCAGGTCGTATGTTTCTAACAGCATATAATTCTTTTTTTAGCCAAGAGGTATTTACAGCTTGTTGATACCTAACGTTTTCTTTAACTTCATCCTTTATTGTTTCTAAACTTGTTTGGGCTGCAAGCATTGCAGATTTAATTGCGGTATGTATACCTTTAATTTTAGGTACGTTTAAAAATCCGGCAGAATCTCCAATGATTATTCCCCCAGGAAAGCTTAGTTTAGGTAATGATTGCCAGCCACCTTCATTTAAGGCGCGTGCACCATATGAAATTCTTGTGCCATCTTTTAACATTGGCTTAATAAAAGGGTGGGTTTTAAATCTTTGTAATTCTTTGAATGTATTTAACCAAGGATTTTTATAGTCTAAGCCTATAACAAAACCTAGTGCTATGCGATTTTTAGTTATATGATAAACAAAACTACCACCGTATGTTTTGCCATCCAATGGCCAACCGATAGTATGAATTACTTTTCCCAGACTATGTTGATTAGGATTTACCTCCCAAATTTCTTTTAAGCCAATAGCATAAGTTTGCGGGGATTTGTTTAATCTTAAATCAAATTTTTCTATTATTTGTTCACTTAATTGTCCGCGACATCCTTCTGCTAAAATTGTTTGCTTTGCATGAATGTGCATTCCTGGTTGATAATTTGCAGTTTTAGTATGATTTTTATCTATACCAACTTCACCAGTAATAACTCCTTGTACAATGTGTTCTGAGTTATATATTATTTTAGCTGCAGGAAATCCTGGATATATTTCAACCCCTAAAGATTGAGCTTTCTCAGCTAAAAACTTGCATAGTTCCCCAAGACTTATTAAATAGTTACCCTCATTGCGCATGATGTTTGGAGTAGGTAACTTATATGCATTAGATTTGCTAAGTAAATAAAAACTGTCCGAAGTAACTTCGGAATAGGTTGGGATTTTTTGCCATTCATCTCCTAATAATTCTTTTATAGAGCTTGGTTCAAGTACGGCTCCAGAAAGTATATGCCCGCCAATTTCTGCTGCTTTTTCTAAAATACATACACTAATTTCTGAGTTTTGTTGCATTGCTAACTGTTTTAAGTGAATAGCACAAGCTAACCCTGCTGGGCCTGAGCCAATTATTAAAAAGTCATATTCCATTATATCTTGAGTCATTCGTGCTCCTGTCGGTGTTTATGCATAGGGCCTGTATTTGTTCAATTAAAATTCATTATCTTAATAATATTGAAAATAATAAAATTATTGCTAATAATTAATGTATATAGACTAGGGGATAATTTATGGAAACTCCAGCAATTTTTTCATTCGGTTTGTCGCAATTATTTGGTTTATCTTTGTTTATTTTTGCCATCGTATTGTTTAGTAGAAGAGATTATTATCGTAAGGTTATTTTAAATACCAAGGAAGATAATCCTATTATAATGTTAACTGCTACTGTTGGATTATTATTTGGAATAGTATTAATAGGTTTGCATGGTGATGTATTAATGTATTATAAATTACGGGTAACGATTCTTTGTTGGCTAATATTTATAAATTCATTATTTTGGCTTATGCTGCCAGAAAAAATGCTGCGTTTAACCAAAAAAATTGTTGGTAGCAGAGGATTTTATGCGGTTATAGCTTTTCTTGCTATGTTAGGCTTTCTTTTGGTATTTAGAGGTAGTGAATTATTCATTTTAAAACAAGGTTAACTATCTGGGGCTGCCTTAGCGAATTCTGGTAAGCTTAAACAGTAGTTATTAATTGAGTTTATTATTGGATAGTCATCTAGTGAAAAGTTAAACCGTTTCGCATTATAAACTTGAGGTATTAAGCAAATATCGGCGAGAGTTATGAAATTGCCAAAGCAAACATTTTTTTCTCTATTAATATCATTTAATTTTGTTTCTAATGCGGAAAATCCAAGTTTAAGCCATTTGTGGTACCAATCTAATTTTTGTTCATCCGTTATATGTAATTCATTTTTCAATGTTTGTAAGACTCGCAAATTATTTAACGGGTGGATTTCGCATGCTATTAATAGAGCAAGGCTTCTTACTATAGATTTTGCATACGGATCTTTAGGTAATATGGCAGGGGTTGGATAAACATCTTCTAAATATTCGATTATTGCTAATGATTGATTAATAATGCCATCATTACTTATTAATGATGGCACAATTTCTTGGGGATTGATTTTTTTATAGCTAGCAGAATGTTGCTCACCGCCATTATCGACTAAGTGTACTGGGATGATGTCGTAACTTAGATTTTTAATATTTAGAGCAATTCTTACTCGATAGCTACAAGAAGAACGATAATAATCATACAGTTTCATTTATGCTCTCATATGCTACTACTTTTTGATCTATACAACCAAAAATGTTGTTATCATCGTTGTCGCGCATTTCAATTCGTATGGTATCACCAAAATTCATGAATGGAGTTTGAGCCTTACCTTCATTAATAATTTCTAGCATACGTTTTTCAACTATGCATGAAGAGCCTCGGGATCTATCTTTATTTGAAACAGTTCCAGAACCAATTATTGTCCCGGCGGTTAATTCTCGAGTTTTAGCAGCATGCGCTATTAATTGAGGAAATGAAAATACCATATCATCTCCAGCATTTGGTTGGCCAAAAAGCTGGTTGTTTAGGTAGCTTTTAAGAGGCAAATTAACTCGCATTCCATCCCAGTGAGAACCCAATTCGTCAGGGGTAACTGCAACTGGTGAAAAACTACTAGCAGGTTTGGCATTCAAAAATCCAAATCCTTTAGCAACTTCTGCTAGAGCAAGATTACGCAATGATACATCATTTACTAGCATTAATAATTTGATATGTGATTTAGCTGACTCGGCACTAATAGCCATTGGAACATTATCTGTTACTATTGCAATTTCGGCTTCAAAATCTATACCATATTCTTCACTTGGAATTACAACTGGATCACATGGGCCGTTAAACTTATCAGATCCTCCTTGATACATTAGCGGATCATGCCAGAAATTTTCAGGCATTTCTACGCCTCTAGATTTTCTAACTAGCTCAACATGATTAACATATGCGCTACCATCAAGCCACTGATAATTTCTAGGGAATGGCGATGCAAATTCTTTTGGATTGAAATTAAAAGCTTCTTCTGGAGGGAGTAAATTTAATTTTTGATATACTTCCTCTAAGCGAGGAGCTACTTTATCCCAATTTTCTAAGGCTATTTGCATGGTTTTAGCAATATTATTGACCTTGATTGCTTTGGTTAAAGATTTATTTACAACGCATAATTCGCCATCAAGACCTGATTTTAAACTAGCTAATTTCATAATGTACCTCGTCTCATTTGATCTCTTTCAATTGCTTCAAATAAAGCTTGGAAATTACCTTCACCGAAACCATCATTACCTTTACGCTGGATTATTTCAAAAAATACAGGGCCAAATACATTTTCTGTAAATATTTGTAAGAGTAGGCCGCTGGAAGGTTCTTTGCCCCCGTCTATAAGTAGTTTTAAATCTTGAAGTTTGGCAAGTGGCTCATTATGCCAAGGTACTCTTGATTCAATCATTTCGTAGTATGTATCAGGTACATCTAAGAATTTAACTCCATCATTACGTAGTTTTTCAATTGAGTTATAAATGTTATCTGTGGTTAAAGCGATGTGTTGGATTCCTTCACCATGGTATTCTTCTAGAAACTCTTCAATTTGTGATTTATCGTCTTTAGACTCATTTAAAGGTATTTTAATTTTATTACAAGGACTACTTAATGCGCGGCTGATTAATCCAGTCATTTGACCAACAATATTGAAGAATCTAATCTCGCGAAAGTTAAATATTTTTGCGTAAAAATCTGCCCATTTATCCATATTTCCACGGTATACATTATGTGTTAAATGATCAATGTTAATTAACCCTGAATCAGTAACTTTAGGGGCACTTGTTAATGCTTCCCACTTTGCAGAAAAAGGTTTACGTTTATTGTCTACGAAATATATAACACTGCCGCCGATTGCTTCTATCGCTGGTAAGTTGTGTTTTATACTTGATTTATCATGAAATTCTTTGGCACCATTTGCTATTGCATGTGCAAATGCTTTATCTGCATCAGCAACTTTAAATCCCATTGCGCAAGCCCCAGCACCGTGAACCTTAGCATGTTCATATGCTTGTGAATCAGTAGTTGTATTTATAATGAAGTCTATTTCGCCTTGTTCAAACAGTAAAATTTGTTGATTTTCTAAGTGCTTAGTCTTGGTGAAGCCCATCTCTTTAAATTGGTTTTCTAAAACCTTTAAATCGTGACTTGAAAATTCAAGAAAGGCAAATCCATCCAATCCGCATGGATTTTCATAGTCCTTATTCATTTCTTGTACTCCTTGTTATTTTTAATAGACTTCCAGCTATAAGTAAAAGTTACTCAAGATGTTTAATGAGAAATAGGCCATCAGCTATTGGTACCAAACTTACTTGTACGCGCTTATCGTTTTTAATAGTTTCGTTTAGTCTTCTAATTTCTCGAGTTTGCCCATTATTATTACTAGCAACAATAACGTCCCCTTCCCATAATACATTGTCAATTGCCATTATACCTTTAGGGCTTAGCAAATCAAGACAACGTTGGTAGTAGTTTACGTAGTTCGTTTTATCTGCATCAATAAAAATAAAATCAAATTTTTTAGCAAATCCTGAGGATAATAAATCATCTAATGTATCTAAAGCTGGTCCAAGACGTAGCTCTATTTTATCTTGTTGCCCAGCTTCATCCCAAAATTTATGAACATCTTTAGTCCAATTTTTATTTATATCGCAGGTAATGACTTTACCGTTTTCTGGAAGAGCTAGAGCCATAGCTAATGCACTATATCCAGTAAATGTGCCAAGTTCTAATACATTTGTCGCATTTATAGATTTAATTAAAAACTGCATGAATTGCGCTTGATCAGGGCTAATTTGCATTTCTGCAAGTTCATGTGTTGATGTATCCATACGTAGTTTCTTAAGTATGGGATGCTCGCGTAGAGAAACATCTAAGATGTAGTCATATAGAGGTTCATCAATTTTAGTTAGTTTCATAATTATCCTGCTAATATTTCTTGGGCTATGATATCTGCAACTTCACTAGTTGGGATGTTATCTTTATCTGATCTATTGTAAATTTTAGTTAATGATTCGCTTATATTATCAACTTGTTTATTAATAATGTCTTCATTCGTATGAAAGTATTTACCGCAAGCAAATATTACCCCACCAGCATTAACTACATAATCTGGAGCATATAATATGTTATTTTCATGCAGTAAGCGCCCATGCTTGGCATGTGCAAGTTGATTGTTTGCACTTCCTGCTATTATTTTAGTTTGCAGTTCAGGAATAGTTCTATCATTTAATATTGCTCCTAGCGCGCATGGTGAGAATACATCGCATTCTACTTTGTGTATATCAGCAACTGATATACTGGTAGCTCCAAATTCGCTAACTACTTTTTCTACTCTAGAACTATCAACATCAGCTACATATAATGTGGCGCCAAGTTTATATAAATCTTCTGCTAGAGAATATCCTACGTGACCTAAACCTTGAATGGCTATTCGCAAGCCTTTTAAACTATCTTTATTGAGTTTATGGGCAACAGTTGCTTCGATACCACGTAATACTCCTCTTGCCGTAGAGTAAGCCGGATTTCCTTGGCTTATTGATAAGCTTGCAACATAAGGTGTTTGTTCATTGATAATATCCATATCAGCAAGTTCTGTACCACTGTCTAAGGCAGTAATATATTTACCACCGAGGTCATTTACAAATTTTCCAAACTTATAAAAATAAGCTTTTCTATCAAATTCACCTTTTGGTTTTAAAATTACGGATTTTCCTCCTCCCAAAGGTAGATTTGCTATTGCTGATTTGTAACTCATTCCTTGCGCTAAACGCATGGCATCATATAAGGCAGCATTAGTATTTGGATATTCTATAAATCGACAGCCACCAAGAGCTGGTCCAAGTTTTGTATTATGAATAGCTATTATAGAACGCATCCCAGTTTCTGCGTCGACTCGACAATGGATGTCACCAAATTTGTGGTGCAAAGCATAATCCAAAAAATCTATAGTATTGTTTTCTGACTTGTTTAAATTTTGATGAAGAGCATGATCTATCATTTATTTACTCCTGTTTTTTTGATATGTTATAAACTTATTTAATTACGAAATCAATGATTAAATAAGTTTATAGCGAGATTTATAGTGCAAAATATCCGGGTAATTGGTCACCGCGGAGCAGCGGCTTATGCTCCAGAAAATACTATTGTTTCTTTTCAGAAAGCTAAGGAATTAGGTTGTAATTTTATTGAGTTTGATGTTGTACAAAGCAAAGATGGAGAGCTTTTTATATTTCATGATAAGTTTTTACAAAGGACTAGTAATGGCTATGGAGCATTTGATGTCAGTGACTCAAATTATATAAAATCGTTAGATGCTGGAAGGTGGTTTTCAAATAAATATATTGGAACAGCGATTCCGACTTTTAAAGATGCAATTTCTTGGATTTCTCAAAATGATATGCAAGCTAATATTGAAATTAAACCAAGTCATGGCAGGGTATTAGAAACTACCAAAGCCATTTTAAATGAGTTAAAACTTTATTGGCCTAATGCTAAAAATTTACCCATAATATCTAGCTTTAATTATGAAGTTTTATTGCTTTGTCATAAACTAAATCCCAATGTACC
>JAUIBC010000033.1 GCA_030427555.1 Gammaproteobacteria bacterium
AATTATTTGTTATGTAACAGCTCCGATAGTTATGACAACACCTATTTTGTGGCACTTTTTACATGATTATCAAAAAAAACGTATTTATACTTTACTAAATCCAGAGCAAGATCCTCTTGGATCAGGTTATCATATAATTCAATCAAAAATTGCCATAGGTTCAGGTGGGGCTTTTGGTAAAGGTTGGCTTGATGGTAGCCAAGCACATTTAAACTTTCTACCAGAACATACGACGGATTTTATTTTTGCGGTCAGTGGTGAAGAACTTGGTTTTATTGGTTCGTCAGCACTTATATTGATAGTTTCTATGGTTTCTTTACGTTGTTTATATATTGCAAGACATGCTGATACTTATTATGCAAAATTATTAGCATCAGGCTTAGGGATGACTTTTTTTCTATCCGCATTTGTTAATATAGGGATGGTTATGGGGATATTGCCTGTAGTTGGCGTACCATTACCTTTAGTAAGCTATGGTGGCTCAGCTATGCTAACGTTTTTAGCAAGTTTTGGGATTTTAATGTCTATAAGTTCACATAAAATCGCTTTTAAATAAATTACATGGTGCGAAACTCATACGATGAATTTCAGATGGTCCAATTGCATTTAAGGCTTGTTTATGTGCTTTTGTAGGGTATCCTTTATGTTTGGCAAAGTCGTATCCAGGATAAATTTTGTCCATTTCTACCATCTCATCATCGCGTTTAACCTTAGCAAGTATAGATGCAGCAGCAATAGAATTAATCAAAGAATCACCTTTAACAATCGCCTCACATATTGGTTGTACTTTGGGTACGTACAAACCATCAATCATAATCTTGTCAGGTTTTACAGATAAACCATCTATCGCTCTTTGCATGGCAAGTAGAGTGGCATTATGAATATTAAGCACATCTATCTCTTGTGGCTCTACCCGTCCATAAGCATAACTTATAGCCTCGGATTTTATTATTTCAGAAAGTAGTTTGCGTTTTTTTGCAGATAATTTTTTCGAATCCATAACTCCCGGTATATCTTGGCTTAAAATTACAGCAGCAGCAACAACAGGCCCAGCTAAAGGGCCACGCCCTACTTCATCAACTCCGGCGATTAACATATTTAATGCTTAGAATAAAAAATTATTCTGTAGGATATACTTAAGACGTTTCAAAATGCAATATAAAAGTCAATTTATTGCCGATGACTCAGCATACTCCCATAACTTCACTAAATAGTTCTATATTTGAAATTTTACTACCATGATGATGTGGAATCAGAAGGCCATACAATTAAATTATTGCATTTCAAAGTATCTTGGGTATAATCATAAAAACGCAGTTATGGTCAAAATCCAGGTAGTATATGCGAGGCTTATTTTATTTGCTGTTTGCTTTATTATTCTGTATATTAGTAGAAAATTCTTTTGCTACTAATATTAACCGACAAGAAATTCAATTAGGCAGTGGTATACAATATAATCTAACTCCCAATAATCCACAATTAATTTCTAACCAATATTTGTGGACCGTAAATGCTATTTGTGTAATTCAAAGTGAAACAGATGACAATTTTCTTGCTTTTAAGGTAACTAAAAAGCAAGGAACTTTAAATGATGAATTATTAGTTGCTGGAGATGCTAGAACTATTCGTTTAAAATACAAAGAAAAAGTTAATATTTCTGCAAAAAGTGGCGCTGAAGTAGAACTTTTAAACGTTGGAAAAGACCTTATAGTTACTGAGTGCACTTTTAGTTTTTAACTAGTATGGATTATTGAAATATAACATTAAGGAGAGGTGGCCGAGTGGTTGAAGGCGCACGCCTGGAAAGTGTGTATACGGTAAAACGTATCGAGGGTTCGAATCCCTCTCTCTCCGCCAACATCAAAAGATAGCCTGTGTTTAAATTACTACTTATTATGTCATAATTTAATCATGTTGGGCATAAATCAGGGGTTTCGCATTTTAAGATTAAGATTGTATGGCATTAGTAAACATATCTGCGAAATGATCTGTTTTGTCATATTAACTTTTTATTACTTTGGCAGAACTGGCGTTTTTTGTAGAGCTTATCCTTAAGCGAATCTGTTTTTCAATTTCAATTATTGCAAAAAATATAGCGCCCATTGCAACGATGAGTACCCCATCACCAAAGGGGATGGCCTCAGTAATAAATAGTGTCTGCAAAGGAGGGAAATAGGTAATTAAGAAGTGATTACTGGTTAAGACCGAAGAGACGGTCATCTCATTTTGGGTCAGCGTACCAGTTTTATCAGTACAGATAACCGAAACTGATCCTAATGTTTCAATGGCAGGTAGTTGGCGTACAATCATGTGTCGTCGTGCCATGGCTTGCACGCCAATAGCCAGGGTAATTGAAAGAACAGCAGGAAGTCCTTCAGGGATAGCAGCAACCGACAAACCAACGACAACCATGAACAACTCACCAAACGGATGATGCTGAACAAAATAACCATAAGCAAGAAGAATAGCAGCAATAAAAAAAATGAATAAAGTGAGCCACTTTGCAAATACCCCCATTTGTAAAACTAATGGCGTAGTTAATGATTCTTAGACCGAGTTCAGTAGTATTTAATGTGGCAAAAATAGTTTCTTTCGATTGCTCATGCCAGCATGATTCTGAGAGGATGTATTTTTGTTGTTCTGTCATGATACTTTTCCACAAAGTAATACGCTTTGACTGGTAAAACAAACCAAATAGTCTTTTAATATTTTCATATTACCACCTATCCTTAATAATACATCCTCTCACCTTAATTTAATTCTTATCATACCTTGTTCTGCGGTATTAAATATTTTTATATTAAAATTATTATATCTTGTTAATACTTCTTTATGTGGGAATTTATATCTATTCTTATATCCGTAAGAAAATATGCCATATTTGGGGTTAACCATTTTTAAAAATTCCAAACTTGAGGAAGTTTTACTACCATGATGTGGCACTATTAAGTAATCAGAAGGCAAATCCATAGAATTGTTAGCAACAAGATATTTTTCCGTTAAACTTTCTATATCCCCACTTAACAAAACACTTGCGGTTTGACTTTTTACTTGTAGAACACAAGAATCATTATTTTTCTTACTTAAATTATTAGTAATAGGTAGAAATTTAAACGAAATTCCATCCCAATGCCAAACTGGAAATTTATGGCAATTTTGTCCCCTATTATAATACTTAGGATTATTTACAAGTAACTTTCGCACAGGATAAGATTTTTCAATCGTATAAAGTCCGCCGCGATGATCTAAATCTGGATGACTAATTATAATCATATCCAGATGATTTACCCCTATAGTCTTAAGGTACGGAACTATTACAAGTTCGCCTAAATCTTTGCCTCGATAAAATTTACCGCCGGTATCATATAAAATCGTATGTTTTGCGGTCCTTATTAATACTGCCAATCCTTGTCCAACATCTAAAACATCTATTTGCGCTTCATTAAATTTTATTTTATTTTCTTTCGGCAATATTAATACAAACAATAATCCAAAAAATGCAAAACGTAACGATTTAATTGAATACAGTAATCCCAATAGCGTTGCTAACACTAAACACAAAGCACTATAAATCGATAAATGCTTATCAATATTTATATTTAAACATTTATCAATGTAATTTAAATACCAAAATAAGAGATTAATAACTTTACTAGTTAGAATAGATAACGGTGAAAAACTGCAGAATAAACACAGTAAGCTTAAAGGTACAATAACAAATCCAACTAGTGGTATAGCGATTAAATTTGCAAAAAAACCATTAATTGAGGCAAAAGAAAACCAATATAAAGTAAAAGGCATAAGGCCAATTAAACATGCTACTTGAAGCACTACTATTTTTATAAATTTACTTTTTTGAAAATAGCGACTCGCGATAAATAAAATTGCAACAGCAATAAACGATAAGAAAAAACCTGGTAACAACACATAATGTGGCTCAATAAGTAAACAAGAAAATAATGCAAAACGCCATGCCTGCCAACTGGTGAATTTAACTTGTAGAAAATTCCTGGTAAATAAAAAAACGCATGCTATTAAAGCTCGTTGCACAGAAACAGTAAAACCTGCTAGCATGGAATAAAATAACGCTACAAATATCGCGCAAAAACTAGCAAAAGTAATACTCGGAAGTAGCTTACATAAATATGGTACGCGTGACCATAAATAATTAGCTAATAAAAACATAAGGCCAGAAACAAATCCAATATGTGCTCCAGATATAACCAATAAATGAATAGTTCCAGTTCTACGAAACAATCCCCAATCACTCTCAGCAATATTGGTGCTAATACCAATAGTCAAAGCTTGAATAATTGATAATGTTTTTGGGTCGAATTTTAAATTTTCTAGTCTAAGTTGTAGTTTTTCTCTAATGATAGTAATAAAGTTTTTTGCGCTGTTATCATTAGATAAAATATTTATTTTTTTTGTACTGCCAAGCCAAGAAATATGTCGCGTCTTTAAATATTTCACATAATCAAAGCCACCGGGATTTAAAAAGTTACGTGGTTTTCTAAGTTTTATTTCAGCGTTTATATATTGATTTGTTTCAATTCCATCACAGTTACTATAGCAGTTAACCAATATTGCTCCGGTATCTATTGGTTTAAAAATAAATTGAGTTTTTGCTTCCTTAGCTATAGGTATACTAATTACACTTCCTTTTAAAAATAGAGTTTTACCATCAAAGGTATCGGGAAATACCTTGGCATTAGTTAAATTATCATGCAAAGCACCCCAAATAAGAGCTATCATAAATGCAAGGACTATTGTAACTTTTGCTCTAAACAAAATAGTTGCTAATAAGCATAAAAATAAATATATATTTTGTGTGTAAAAAAACAACATCCCTGCCGTAAAGCAAAGAACTTCCATATAAATGAGTGTTGGACAAATTTAGATTGATAATGTATATCAAATTTTTTTATTTCTCAATATCTTAATTAGGATTCACCCTTGTACCATCAGCAGTAATTAACTTATGTGGTTATTTTAACCAAGAAGATGCCTTAATTGGCGATCTAATGATAGATATTTCCCCATTTTTAATCACGGCCTCACCAGGCATATCATGAGATAAAAAATATGGCATTAAATGGGTAAATCCATAAGCGCCGATGTGCTTGAATACAAGTACATCACCTACAGCAATATCTTTTGGTAGATAATAATCTCCAAAACAATCGTGCCCCATGCAAAGTGGTCCAGTTAATTTAAAGGATTTTAGAGGAGAGTTTGACGATCTTAACATTTTAACGGGGAGCTGTAATTTAGACATTACAGGCAACATAAGGTGGTTAATTCCCCCTGCAAGTACGACAAAGTGTTTACCATAAATTTTTTTTATATCCATAACTTTAGTAAGGTAGATACCATAAGGGCCAACCATATATCGTCCTAATTCCAGCCAAAACTCCACAATATTATACTTTTGTTTTAAATTTAATATAAGTTCATTCAACTGATACCATTCTAATTTTGATTTATCTTTATAATAAGGGATACCAATTCCACCGCCAACATCCATTACTTTAAAGTCTGATGTCAATTTTTTACATTCAGATATTGCCATATCCCATTTTTTATAAAGCTCATCTAAGGATAATATATTTGACCATTGAAAAACCTGAAAACCAAGAAATGGTAAAGTCAATTTAGATAGCATATCTTTTATCGTTGCAGTATCCATACCAAAAGGTGTTACCTTAGACCAGCCAAAGCGGTTTGATTTGTCAGTGCTGATTTTTAATTGCACACGAAATAATACATTAGGTTTGAATGCGTAATTTTTAGATAATTTTTGTAGTAATTCAAGTTGATTAGGGCTTTCAATAACAATACTATATATATGATTTTCTAGACATAACTTTAATAGTTGTTCTGATTTCATTGGGCCTGTTAGACTAATTTGTGATCCAGGAACACCAAGTGACAATAAAAAACGCATTTCGCCTTCGCTAGAAGTATCAAAAGAATATCCTAATTTTTGCAAGGTTAGGATAATTGAACTCAAAGGATTAGCCTTACAAGCATATAATACTTTAGCTGCCCCTGATTTTATTTTAAGTGCTTGATCTTCAAACCCGTCAATATCATAAACGAAATATGATCCAGTTGTGGTTAAAGATTTAAGAGATATATTTTCCAAAATTATTTTAACTCCATATAGGTAATATAGTCTAATATTATTTATAGACGTATTAATTAAATAGATAAAGAAGAATAATAATGAAAACCATAGGTTCAAATATATATTTAAGCGCCCAACAAATTATTACATCTCTTTTGGGAGTAGATGATGAATATACATTTTATTTACCTGTTGGTGTTGAAATAGAAGTTTGTGTTTTTAATGAAAAAAATCAGCCTGTTGATCTTACTTTAAAACAAGATTTTTTGCATAAAATGCTTTCGTCAACAGGTGCTTATAATATTTATATTGAAGCGGCGAGCAATATATTAGAAATTGCACTACCTCCTGTGACGAAACTCTCAACTTATGTACGTTCTATAGTAACAGTTTTCAATTTTTTACAAAATGAAGCAACCTCTAGCTCTTGGCTTTATGTCTTTGGTGATAATAGCGGTAAGATAAATGTTAATCCTAGGCCATTATACAAAGCATTTAGTCATGCTTTGGGACCTAATGCAGAAAAACAATTAACAAAATATACTTCCTTACAAATTAATTTTGGTGTAGAAAAAATTGGTGGTCCATTTTCTAACTTATCTAAAAAAATACTTTATGTACTAAATAATTTATCATTACCTATTGCGCTTTATTTTGAAAAATTAGCAAATGTTAAGAGCCAGCGCTTACAGGATGTTTTTTCAGATTTTAATTGCGAGGCTATTCGGTTACCTCATCCTTTATCCAAACAATATGTAGATAATATTGAAAAAAATATATTAAATATTCCTTATCTTGTTTTAGAAAAAAAAACTGGCTCGGATATATGGATTCCAGCTAAAGGTCAAAAACCTGAGAAAATTAACGATTTTCACACTATTACAATTTGGTGGTTTGCTAGATATAGAGGTCTTGGGATTTTATCCGAGGAAAGAATAGAATTTAGAGCTATTACTTCAGTTCCACCAATTTATACCATTCAAATTTTAAAAATGATGAATCAATTAATTTATTATTTATGTCATCATGATGATATTGAACTTATTGATGATAGTTTGTGGTGGAAGTTGCGACGAGGTGATAAAGAGGCCACAAAATATATTTTAAACTGGATGGATATAATTTTTAGCAATGCCTCAAATTGTGATTGAGGCATAAATCAAAAATTCTTGTCCAATTTTAACAGCAGATTCTCCATGTTGTTCCATTTCGAGTATCTTCTAGTTCGATACCTTGAGTTAACAAATCGTCACGGATTTGATCTGCTAATGGCCAGTTTTTTTCTATTCTTGCTTGCTCTCGTTCTTTAATTAATATATTAATTGTATCTTTATTAATAGATAATTCACGAGACCAAGTTTGTAAAAAACTTTCTGGCTCTGCTTCTAATATACCTATTATCCTTGCAAGCTTAATTAAAGTATTTGCCAGAACTTTAGACTTTGTTTTATTAACCTCATGGCTTAAATCAAACAATATAGACAATGCTATAGGAGTATTAAGATCATCTTCCATAGCCGCGTTAAAACGATTAATCCAAGAAGAATCCGTTTCACTATCATCAAGATCAATATCTTTAATTGCTTGATAAAATCGTGCCAGAGATCGCCCTGAATTTAAAATATTTTCTTCAGAATAATTAAGTGGGCTACGATAATGGCTACTTAAAAGGAAATACCTAATAACTTCTGGATGAAATTTTTTTAATACATCTCGTATTGTATAAAAATTACCTGTAGATTTTGCCATTTTTTCATTATTGATTTGTAACATCCCAACGTGCAACCAATAATTGGCAAAAGGCTTACGACAAGCAGCTTCACTTTGAGCAATTTCATTTTCATGATGAGGAAATTGCAAATCCAATCCTCCACCATGTATATCAAATTGTTCACCAAGCTCATTAATGGCCATAGCAGAACATTCAATATGCCAACCAGGTCGCCCATTTCCCCAAGGTGATGGCCATGATGGCTCGTTAAGCTTGGCTTTTTTCCATAAAACAAAGTCTAAGGGTGAACGTTTGCCTTCCGCGATTTCAATTCTAGAACCAGATATTAATTTATCAAGGTCCTTGTGCGATAGCTTTCCATAACTTTCAAATTTAGATACTTCGTAACAAACATCTCCATCAGAACTTACATAAGCATAATTATTATCAATAAGCTTTTGAATTAAGGCAATAATATTATCAATATTATTAGTAGCACGTGGTTCAGAATCTGGAGGTAGATTTTGTAAAGCCCTTTCATCATCATGCATTGCTTGAATAAATTTCGCAGTTACACTCTCAATAGATTCGCCTAATTCATTAGCTCGATTAATGATTTTATCATCAATATCAGTAATATTTCTTACATAATTTACAGCATAATTACAACTACGAAAAAATCGTGTTATTACATCAAAACATACCATAGAACGCGCATGTCCTAAATGGCAATAATCATAAACAGTTATACCACACACATATATATTTATTTTACCAGCTTGCATTGGCACAAACTCTTCTTTAGTTCTAGTAAGAGTATTATATAGTTTTAGCATTTTATTCAGCCTTAATTTTATCCCATGCGCTTTTTAATTCCACCACTCTATGTAATGATGTTACTTTATTATTTATAACGTTATTAACCTTATAATAACCAAGTCTTTCAAATTGCAGAACAGTGTCAATTTTTTCATCCAGTATTACCGGTTCACAATATGCCTTTAGAGTTAGTAAAGAGTTAGGGTTTATATGTTTTTTAAAATCTTCATCTTGTGCTGGATTCTCTTCGATAAATAGCCTATCAAATTGTTGAATATCAAGTAGTTTTGCATCATCACAAGTTACCCAATGAATAACTCCTTTAACTTTTCTATCTTCAGGATTTTTACCTAAGGTATCTTTATCATAAGTACAACGTAACTCAATAATATTACCTGCTTGATCATGTTTAACTCCTATACACTTAATAATATAAGCATGACGAAGTCTAACTTCTTTGCCTGGGGCAAGCCTAAAGAATTTTTTAGGAGGATCTTCCATAAAGTCACTACGTTCAATATATATTTCTCGCCCAAAAGGTAATTCCCTTACTTTAGAGTCATCATCAGCTCCTTGAGGATACAATGAAGCCTTTAGAATTTCTTTTTTATCCTCCGGATAGTTTTCAATAACTATTTTTAACGGATCAAAAACCGCCATAACTCTTTTAGCAGTCTTATTAAGCTCATCCCTTACACAATCCTCAAGAATTGAAACATCAATTACAGAATCCGATCTAGAAATCCCAATGATTTCACAAAATTTACGAATAGCGCTTGGTGGATAACCTCGATTACGCATACCTTTTAACGTTGGCAACCTTGGATCATCCCAGTCATTAACAATTTTATCTTCAACAAGCTCCCTTAATTTGCGTTTACTGGTTACAGTGTGAGATAAATTTAAACGTGCAAATTCCGTTTGAATAGGTTTAGCTGATACAGGAGTATTATCAACACACCAATTATATAAAGGACGGTGATCTTGGAACTCTAATGAGCACAATGAATGTGTTATGTTTTCAATAGCATCTGATAAAGGATGTGCATAATCATACATTGGATAAATGCACCACTTATCTCCTGTACGTTGATGATGGGCATGCCTAATTCTATATATAACAGGATCGCGCATATTTAAGTTGCCAGATTGCATATCAATTTTAGCGCGTAAGACATGCTCACCATCTGCAAATTCTCCGGCACGCATCTTCTTAAATAATTCTAAATTTTCTTGAATAGGTCTATTTCGATAAGGACTTTCTTTACCAGGCTCTTGTAAAGTCCCACGATATTTGCGAATCTCCTCTTGAGATAAGCTATCAACGTATGCCAAGTTTTGTTCGATTAAATGAATGGCAAAAGTATACAACTCCTCATAATAATCTGACGAATATCGTTCAGCACACCACTCAAAGCCCAACCATTTGATATCATCTATTATCGCATTAACATATTTATTCTCTTCTTTTAATGGATTAGTATCGTCAAAACGCAAATAACATTTACCAGGAAATGTATTAACAAGGCCAAAGTTCAAACATATAGCCTTAGCATGCCCAATATGTAAATATCCATTAGGCTCTGGTGGAAATCGAGTTATTATTTGTTGATACTTACCGTTTTTAAGATCTTCGCTAATAATTTGTTCAATAAAATTTAAGCTTTTATTTTCTGTTGTATCTAATTTAATGCTATCACTCATAAACTATCTCAAAATATGATTTAACCATGTTTAAACTATCAAAGGCATTGAAAACTTCTTATCTATATTAAATTCTTTAGGGTAACTCACACCTACCAAATATAATCCATACGGAGATGCTGTTTCTGCACCAAGTTTTCTATCTTTAGACATCAATACTTCTTTAGCCCAATCAACAGGCTTGCGCCCTGAACCAATTGCCATCAAAACTCCGGCAATATTTCTTACCATATGATGTAAAAAAGCATTTGCTGTTACATCAATTGTAATAATATTATTATTTCTTTTTACACAAATTTTAATAATCTTACGATATGGATGATTTGACTGGCACTCTACCGATCTAAAAGAAGTAAAATCATGCTCACCCACCAAGTCTTGCGCAGCTTTATCCATTAATTCATGATCTAATTGCCGATACTGCCAAGTTACATTAGAGCGTATTAGAGCAGGTCGAATAGGAGAATTAAAAATAACATAGCGATAACTTCTTGAAGTCGCTTTATATCGCGCGTGAAAGTCTTCACTAACTTCTCTACCCCACTTTACACATATATCTTTTGGCAATGAAGAGTTAACTCCATATATCCATGCTCTAACATTCCTAGTATTTTGTGAATCAAAATGGATAACTTGGTTTGTTGCATGCACTCCAGTATCAGTTCTACCAGCACAAACAATCTTAACATCATGGTCTGCTACTGAACTTATTGCGGACTCCAATGCACCTTGAACTGTATTAAGCCCTGTCTGTTCTTGCCAACCATGATACTCTGTACCATCATACTCAATGATTAAGGCTACACGCATTAGCCAATTCCTATAAAATCGTCAATTTATAGCATTCTACCATAAATTCATATGCATAAAAGTTGCAATAAAAAACAAATTAGTTACGACTACTCCAGGGCCTACGCATGAAAAATAGTATGTCGTCTTTGCGAACACTATCACTTTTTGCTTTTTCATGCGTGGGCCTTGGTTAAGACTCCTGATGAACTTGCATATTAGTCTGCGTTAATGTTAGCAATTCGCGTATTACTACGAAAAACATAGTAAATGTTAAAACTGAAGATGCTTTTAAGTTAGTTAATATTGAATTCCATCGATTTATTTTATTAATATTATTATCTGCCCAAAGCTTAATAAGTGATGAAAAATCTTCCGCCTCATTTTTCGCACATAAAATACTTAAAGTTAGCTGCCTTTGGTGCCAATCAAAATCATCACGTAAAGATTCTCTTGATAAAGACTCCCAATGATTTTCTGTTTTATGCACGATAATTTGCGTCCTAATCCAACCAAGACTTAAAAACTCACCAACACTAAAATATGCCTTGGCATGCAAAACATCAATTTTAGATTGGCTAGATATTTCAGCTATATCTAAGGCTGGAAATAAACACTTATCTGTTGCAAATAATCTAGCTGTATCATCAGGTATTCCAATGTTAAGAAATTCTTGGTAATTTTCATTGTAGTATTCTCGCACACTGCCATCAATGCAATCTAAGAACTTTTTGCGCAAATGAGAAACGTCTTTATGATATTTACTAATAATATTAGTAATATCAAGATTTAAAACATGAGATCTTAATAACCAACGCACAAATCTACGTAATAAACGCATATAAACAATCATTATATTCATTTGATCTATCGAAGATACAACGTTATCTAGATTATCAATTTTCTTCCAAACAGCGTCCATATCCATTATTTCTCTGGCAATTATATATGAGTGAACGATATCCTCAATTGAAGCTCCTGTCTCATCTTGAACTCTATAAACAAAACTAAAAGTCATTTCACTTAAAATAAGATTACTTATTTTGGTAGCAATAATTTCTCTTTTAAGAGGATGATTCTCCATTTGTTGTTTATATGTTTCCTGTAACTGTGTTGGAAAATATTTTATCAAAACTTTATTTAAATAAGGATCTTCTGGAATACTAGAATCAATTATTCCATCACGAAGTAAAGTTTTACAATAACAAAGTAGCACGGAGATTTCTGGACTAGTTAAGCCTTGCCCTTCTAGTTTTCTATCCATTAAAGTTTTTCTATCAGGTAAATACTCAATAGTACGATCAATTTTGCCTGTTGCTTCAAAATCATCTAGAAGTCGTGTATGCAATTCAATTAGACGCATAGACTGAAAAACAGACAGACTTATAGAGCGAGTTTGCAGATAATTTTCATGCAAAACTAATTTTGCAATATTATCTGTCATTACATTTAGTAACTCATTTCTTTGCTTAATGGTCATATCACCTGAGTTAACAACTTCATTAACCAAAATTTTTGTATTTACTTCTTTATCAGAACAGTGTACGCCAGCGGAGTTATCAATAAAATCTGTATATATTTTCCCACCAGTTAAAGCATATTCAACTCGCCCTAACTGCGTTAAACCAAGATTACCACCTTCAACTACCGCCTTACAACGTAACTCAGAACCATTTATTCGTAATGAATCATTTGCCTTATCACCAACATCAACGGATGATTCTGATTTAGACTTAACAAAAGTACCAATACCAGCACTCCATAATAAATCAACTTCTAATTGCAATAATAATTTAATAAGAGTATTAGGTTCTATTTTAGTTTGCTTAATTTTTAGAAGTTTTTGCATCTCATGGCTAACAGGAATATATTTAGAACTTCTCTTAAATACTCCTCCTCCAGAAGAAATTAAATTTTTATCGTAATCATCCCATGTAGAACTAGATAAATTAAATAAACGCTTACGTTCTTTAAAACTAACTTCTGTATTTGGAGTTGGGTCAATAAAAATATGCATATGGTTAAACGCTGCAACAAGCTTAATATGTTTAGATAACAACATGCCATTTCCAAACACATCCCCAGCCATATCACCTATTCCAACAACAGTAAAATTGGTAGTATCAATATTTATACCAAGCTCATAAAAATGACGATAAACTGATTCCCATGCGCCACGTGCCGTTATTCCCATTTTTTTATGGTCATAACCAGTAGAACCTCCGGAAGCAAAAGCGTCTCCCAACCAAAAACCATATTCTTCGGAAATACTATTCGCAATATCAGAAAAAGTTGCGGTACCTTTATCCGCGGCAACTACTAAATAAGGATCATCTTCATCATAGGTAACTACAAATGGAGGCTTGGCTATTTCAAGATTTACATAATTATCAGTAATATCCAAAAGAGCTCGCATAAATTGCTTATAACAACTTACCCCTTCAGCTAAAATCTCTTCACGTCCAGATGAGGCTTGAAAATTTTTCTTTACTACAAAACCACCTTTGGCTCCATTTGGAACAATAACAGCATTTTTAACTTGTTGAGCTTTCATCAATCCTAATATTTCTGTACGAAAGTCTTCGCGTCTATCAGACCAACGTAAACCACCTCGCGCAACTTTACTGCATCTTAAATGAACCGCTTCAAATCTAGGAGAGTATACAAATACCTCATACATTGGAGATGGCTTAGGTACAAAAGGGATATCACTACTATGTAATTTAATTGAGATATAATTTTTATGTTTTCCTGAATAATCTAATTGATAGTAGTTAGTTCTAATGGTTGCTTTTATTGCAAAAATATATTGATGAATTATTTTATCATCATCCAAGTTTGCAACGGTATCTAAATCATTTTCAATATCTTGAATTAAATTACTAAAATTATCATCTCGTTTCTCACAAGGTTCTGGATCAAAACGTATTTCAAATAATCTAACTAATTTTTTAGCTATACTAGCATGAGCAACTAAAGATTTTTCTATATATTCTTGGCTAAATGTAAAACCAATTTGTTTAAAATATTTAGCATACATACGCAATATAACAACTTGACGACTATTTAAGCCTGCTGCTAAAACCAGATGATTAAAACCATCATTTTCCACTTCTCCAAACCATACCCTAGAAAAAGCGTTTTGAAATAATTCTTTTATTTCATCAATATTAACTAAAGAACCATTGGCGTAAAACATAGAAAAATCATTTATCCATACCTCTTCATCATCAGAGAATTTAAAAGTATAAGGACGTTCACTAATAGCTTTTAGCCCTAAATTTTCTATGATTGGCAATGCTTCAGATAATGGCATGGTCGCATCATTTTGATATATTTTTAATCTAAAGCATTGCGTTGACTCACCTAATGGTCGATAAAAATTTAAACCAAGATCATTTTTTTTACCGAATATTTCTTCTATTTGTTTAATATCAACTAAGGCTACGCGTGGAGTAAAACTAGCTTTATAGATGGTAGGAATAGCATATCTATATTTATTATAAAGGTATATTGCTTTTTCCTCGCCAAATGCTCCAAATAGTAAGTTTTGCAAATCATCATACCATGAGCGTCCCGCTTCAATTAAACGTTGTTCAATAGCTTTAAAATCAAACTCCACTTTGATTTTAGGATCAATACGAAATATAAAGTGAATTCTCGCTAAAACAGATTCACCAAAATAAGTTGAAAATGTAACTTCTGTTGCATTAAAACTTTTAGTTAAAATTAGTTGTATTGTTCTACGTAAATCAGTATTAAACAAGTCTTTAGGAACATAAACTAAACATGAAATAAATCGATGGTACAAATCAATACGATGAAATAAACGAATACATCTTCGTTCCTGCATGTGATATATGCCCATAGACATCTCAAGCAAATCTTCTTCACTACCTTGAATTAAATCGTCCCTAGGTAACGTTTCAATTATATTTAATAATACCCTTCCAGCATGACTTCTTAGGTACAACCCAGATTTTTTTAAAATAGACGATACTTTATGTCTTAAAAAAGGTATATGTTTAGGATTTGTATTGTATGCCTCTGAAGTATAAAGTCCTAATATTCTACGCTCACCAATAACTTCGCCTTTGTTATTAAAACGCTTGATTCCTATATAATCTGTATAAGCACCTCGATGTACAGAAGATATTGTGTTCGTTTTAGAAATAACTAATATTTGCTGTGATAACATTAACTCACGCGCCTCTGGTGTCATATCAGTTATTTGTAATGAATGTGAAGGATGAATATCTTCTCTAAGCACGCCATAACTTGTGCCAGGAATTGATTGTAAAACGATATCACTTTTCTTCCGAACTAATTCATAATCACGCATTCCTAATAACGTAAAATGATGATCTTCAATCCATTGTAGAAACTCTTTAGTCTCAGCTATTTCATTTGGATCTAATGATGATGGGGCAAAATCAAGCTCTTTAATGATGTCTGTTACTTGATCGCGCATTTTTTGCCAATCATCAACAACGGCCATGTTTTTGTCTAAAGCAATTTGAAATTCAGCTAGTAAGTCATCTAATATTTTTGGATCTGTTTGCCTATCAATCTCGATAAAGATAGGAGCTTCAACCATTGAATCAGGATTAGAGTTACAATGCCGTGGTAAGAGTTCTTTAATTTCACCCTTTTTATTTCTTAATACGCAAATTCCACCCATATGCACTACCAAATGCAAAGCGGACTCCATACGATTAATAACAATTCTTAACGTATCTACTAAAAATGGTCTGTCTTTACAAATTACTTCAACTACAGTGTGAGTTGTTTGCCAGCCATGCTGTTCATCATTTGGATTGTATATTCGTATTTCTGTTTCATTTGGTTCGCGTTTTTCAATGAAATTCCAAAAATTTATCGCAGCACCATATAAGTCTTCAATACCCCAATCATTTAGATCATCAAAAGATAACGTTCCAAAAAATTGTGTAACAAAGTCAGCACAAATTTCAAATTTATTGGCTGGGAGAGTATTTTTTAGTTTTTCTACTACTGAGTCAATAATTAAATTTTTACCCTGCTCAGAATTTTGAGGCATTTATAACTCCAGAAAAAATTAACAAGAAAAATAACTGGTATAAAACATCGGCATTATACTAAACTTCTAATAAAACTCTAGTGTCTGTTGATAATTTGCCCATAAATTTTGTGGTTATCTAAATTCATATAGTATCTATTAATACTAAACACCAATATAAACTTTAGTACCAATATTAACCCAATTAGCTAACTCAATTATATTTAGATTATTCATTCGTATGCAACCTTTTGAACCTGGATGACAAAGCTCAACA
>JAUIBC010000151.1 GCA_030427555.1 Gammaproteobacteria bacterium
GAACGAGATCCTAGTCGTCACCCTTTATTTCAAGTGATGTTTAGTGTGCAATATGACGATGTAGCAGTTAATGATCAATATAATTTGAGAGTGCTTGATATTGTAGCCGCAAAGTTTGATTTAAATATCTCCGTGAAAATTACAGAAAATAGTGTTGTAGGTTCTATAAATTACGCGACTTCATTATTCAAAAGGGAAACTATAGAGCGTTTTATTAAACATTATCAAAACATTTTAAATGCGATGCTTTCTAATCCAGATAAAGCCGTTGAAAGTTATCCGATATTAACCTTAAGTGAATATAAACAGTTCATTTATGATTGGAACCAAAGGAGCGTGCATTCAAATGATAAAACGATACATCAATTATTTGAGGAACAAGCTCTAAAGACGCCTAATAATATTGCTTTAGTATTTGAAGATGAAAGTTTAAGTTATCAAGAATTAGATAAATTATCGAATCAATTAGCGCGTTATATTCGACGTTATTATCACGATAATTTACCTGCAGATACGTTGATTGCGATTTGTATGAGTCGCTCTATAGATATGATAATAGCAATTTTGGGTATTTTAAAAGCTGGTGGTGCTTATGTTCCTATTGATCCGTCTTACCCTAAGGCTAGGATTGAATATATTTTACAAGATACGAAAGTACAATTAATGTTGGATGATTCTCTTAAAGAAAAACCATATCAACATGAATCAACAGATAAGCTACCACCATACAGTGGTCCTCATGATTTAGCATATGTCATCTATACATCTGGAACAACAGGAAAACCAAAAGGAGTTATGATTGAGCATGGCAATGTTGTTCGCCTATTTAAAGCAACCTTTGATTGGTATAAATTTAATTCCTCCGATGTATGGACACTATATCATTCTATTGTGTTTGATTTTTCTGTGTGGGAGATTTGGGGGGCTTTAACATATGGTGGTAAGCTGGTCATTCCTAGTTTGAATGATATTATGAATATTCATAGATTTCATAAATTATGTGTTAAGCATAAAGTCAGTATTTTGAATCAAACCCCACGGGCTTTTCAGGCTTTTTCTGATCTTTCTGGTAAAGATTTATCGTTACGTTATGTAATTTTGGGTGGTGAAGCAGTAGATTTTGCACATTTATCTAATCATAAAACATCAGCTGCAATTATTAATATGTATGGTATTACCGAAATAACGGTACACGGTACTTATTTTAAAGTTGAATATAATGAACGTATTTTGATTGGCCAACGTATACCTGATTTATGCATGTATGTTCTTGATAGAAATCTTAATCCTACTCCAATAAATGTAATTGGAGAGCTTTATGTGGGAGGGCCTGGTCTTGCACGTGGTTATTTAAATAACCAAGAACTGACTGATGAGCGATTTATTTTAAATCCATTTGAAAAAAAGGAGGGCGATCATGAGGTGTGCGCAAGATTATATAAAACTGGTGATTTAGTACGCTGGTTGCCAGATGGTAATTTAGAGTACATAGGTAGAAATGATTCTCAGGTTAAAATACGTGGATTTAGAATTGAGCTAGGAGAAATAGAAAGTACATTATCAACTTATCCAGAGGTGAAACAAGTTGCTGTTATTGTGACAAATCAAGAACTGTTGGTTGCTTATTATGTAAGTGACAAGGCGATTGATGACGCTCTGCTTAAGTTATATTTATCGAAAAAGTTACCAGAATATATGGTCCCACAACATTACTTATATTTAGAGCAATTACCTTTAACTATTCATGGGAAAATAGATCTAAAAGCGCTATCTCAATATCAAGTAGAAAATAAAGTAAACGACTATGTTGTTCCACGCACATTGTTAGAACGTGGTCTTTGTGAAATATGGAGTACTTTGTTAGGGGTGGGGCATATTGGTATAGAGGATGACTTTTTTCTTTTGGGCGGGCATTCTATATTGGCCATGCAAGCTAGCTATCGGATGAGTCGTTTATTGAACCGCGTTATTTCAGTAAGTGATATTTTTAAATATCGGACGATAAAACAACTATCTATACATCTACATCATAACAAAATTTTAACACAAATTAAAAAGCATGAAGAAAAAAAAGTGTTATTGTCATATGCACAAGAGCGATTGTTTTTTATTGAACAATATGAAAATGGTACGAATGCATATCACATTCCAATGCTTTTTGAGATAGGGGGATTATCGACAGAAAATTTGGTTAAAGCATTACAAGAATTAGTCGTTAGGCATACAATTTTACGAACTCATGTTGTTATGAATAAAAAAGGAGAAATTTTTCAACGGATTGGCGATGCACCATTGACAGTTCAGTCATCTACTGTTGCGGACAAAGATTTAAAGTCTCATCTTAAGATTATTATCAGCCAATCGTTTGATTTGACTAAAGATTATCCGATTAGGATTCATTTAGTTAAGACAGATAAGCGTGAGTTGTTGTTGATCTTGATTCATCATATTTCTTTCGATGGTTGGTCTGTACCAATTTTTATGCGAGAGTTAAAAGCTTTATATGAAAAACGCAAATTATCGTTGTTGCCAATAGAGTATTCTGATTATGCGGTGTGGCAGCGAACTGAATTGAGCGAACGATTGGAAGAATTAAAATCTTATTGGAATAATAAACTTTATAATATTGAGCCATTAATGTTGCCCACTGATTTCATTAGGCCTCCTCAAATTAATTACAGTGGTGCAAATTACTTTTTTGAAATACCTAATAATTTACAGAATGATCTAATCGCATTAGGTAATGAAAAAGAGGTGACCTTATATACAGTATTGTTGGCAGGTTTTGCAATATTACTGTCAAAATATACAAATCAAGAAGATGTTATCATTGGTACATTAGTTGCTAATAGGATGCATCCGCAATTGGAGGATTTAATAGGATTTTTTGTTAATAATTTACCGTTACTGCTGAAAATACCACCAAAAGAAACAATTGATGTTGTAATCGATATGATTCAATCGGAAGTTATCGAGGCTCAATCACATCAAGAATACCCGTTTGAAATGTTAGTTAGTAATTTAAATGTTAAGCAAGATAGGTCGAGAAATCCCATATTTCAAGTGA
>JAUIBC010000034.1 GCA_030427555.1 Gammaproteobacteria bacterium
TTCGATGGTAAGCATACCTGGATGTAGTTGAAACATGTTACCCTTGAAACTAAATTATTATTATGCCATAAAATACGCTGAAAATTAGGATATTGCAATGCCACAATTTAATAGTCTTTATATCCCCGGACACAATAGTAATCTATGGTCAGGTCGAAGTGATGCCAAAGATTTTGAATATTTTTTTCAAATAATTAAATTCTTAGATTTAGATAATTTAAAAGATGCTGTAATTAAATCAGATGGGTACGCAATTATAGGTTTTGCTTGTGATGAAGGGGTGCGCCGTAATTTAGGTAGATCTGGTGCCGCAGATGGTCCGAATGCTTTTCGCGAGGCACTTGCCAAACTTCCTATACATGAAAATATCACGCTTTATGATGCAGGAAATGTAATTTGTCAAAATGGTGATTTGGAGTCAGCACAACGTGAGCTTGGGAATCGTGTTTATCAAATATTAAATCTTGGCTTGCATCCTTTAGTTATAGGTGGCGGGCATGAAACGGCTTTTGGCCATTATCAAGGAATTAATCAAGCTTTTGATGATGTTGCGATTTTAAATTTCGATGCACATTTTGATTTACGTGAACCTCTTGTTGCAAACAAAGGGTCATCAGGAACGCCTTTTAGGCAAATTAACTCTATGCTAAAAGCACAACATAAAAAATTTTCTTATTATTGCGCTGGTATTCAAAGTACGGCTAATACAAAATCTTTATTTAAGTATGCAAAAGATAATGCGGTAACATATTTATTGGCTAATGATATTAAGCGTAAACCATTTGATTTGAGCTTAATAGAAAATATCATTAAGCAACACTCACATATATATGTAACGATATGTTTGGATGTTTTTAATGCGGCAATTGCTCCAGGAGTTAGTGCTACGCAGCCACTTGGTATTGATGCAACATATGTTATTGAGGGGTTGAAAATACTCAAAAAATCACAAAAAGTTGTGAGTTTAGATATTGTGGAGCTTGCACCAAAATATGATATATCTGGATGCACGGCTAAGCTTGCCGCATCTTTATTTTTTAATTATTGCATGTTCAAATAAATCTTTTCACAAAGATAAAGCGCCGCAATAGCAGAGATTAATCTATCCCTATAACATAGATACTTTAATTAAGTATCTATTTCTTCAAGGACATTGTTAACAACTGATACGTTTATTGCATGCAAGCCTCTATCGCCACGTTGTAAATCAAAATTCACAGCTTGGCCTGCTACTAAAGTTTTATACCCAGTACCATTTATAGCTGAGAAATGCACAAAAATATCTTCGCCACCTTCTTCGGATGTAATGAATCCCCATCCTTTGGTATTATTGAACCACTTCACTTCGCCAGTTGCCATTTTCATCCCTCCTTAGATTTAAAAAACAGTCTTCCTTATACAACATAACCGAATAATAGTTTCTTATACAATACTTTTTTAAAAAAACAATTACTTTAATTCTTTTATTGTTTCAATATCAGACACTTTGATATGAAGATCACGTTGTGGGAAAGCAATTACGATATTATTTTCTTTAAAAACTTTAATAATTTCGAAATAGATTTCACTACGTACGGCCGCTTTTTTATTGCCATCTTTTATTAAAAACCACAATTGGAATAACATTGAGCTTTCTCCAAATGATCGTAAAAATACTCGTGGTTTATTATTTTTAATACTAGTAATAACTTCAGGATGCTTAGATGCGATGTCAATAAGTAAAGAACGAGCTAACTCTATATCGTTTCCATAACCAATACCCATTTCACAATATATCGTTAAATTTTTATCTGAATACATATAATTTGTAACTCTATGAGTTATTAAATCAGAGTTAGGTATTATCATGTCTTCTCGAGTTAAAGTTAAAATTTGCGTAGATCTTACACGTATTTTCTTAACGTAGCCCTCGATACCATCAATATTTATTCTGTCGCCAGGTTTTATTGGTTTCTCAATTAATAAAATAATTCCAGAGACAAAATTGTTGACGATACTTTGTAACCCAAGCCCAATTCCCACAGATAATGCCCCTGCAACAATCGCAAGTCCGGTGAAATCAAATCCAGAAATAAGTAGCGCTGCAATTATTGCGACTGCAAAGCCGATGTAAGTTAAAATAGAAGCTATAGCTACTTGTGTCTCTTCTTCACCATCAAACTGTTCATGGCGGCTAATTGCTGTTGAAATACTACGAAAAATTAAATACAGAGCACAAAATGCGATTATTCCAGATATTATTCTTGCAGGATGAAAGGTAAAAGTTTCAAATTTAATGCCATTTAAAATATAATCAAAGATCATTTCTACGGAGTTAATCGCATACCCCCAACTTCTACTAATTAAATATGCTGCTCCGACTAGTATAACGATTTGTATAGTGGTTTTTAGTATTAAAATTTCGGTTAATGGTTGATCTGATTTATAACCAAATAGGTATTTTAATTTTGCACGGGTTTGGGCATCAGTGACACATAGATTATAAAGCTTACCAATCGCTTGCTCTAAAATTATAGTTGTGAAAATAATCGCAAAAGTTAATACTCCTGAAACTGTAAGATGGACAGAGAGTAAGTTATAACCAATTAGGTTTATTATAGCAAAAGACACAAACATTATTGTAGATATAAGCTTAATTATAGTTTTATATCTTTTAATAAAAGAAATCTGGCGGTGAGCATGACAAAAATAAAATACAAAACCAATTGCTAAAAGTAACTCTGTATATAAAAATATTGATTGGCCAAAATTCCACAGCATGTGGTTAATATTAAGTTGTTTGGATAGTGTTTTGCCAACTATTGCTACTCCGTATAGGGTAAAAATAAATACTGTTAGCAGTTTAAAGAAATTCCAATCTAAAGAATACCAACAGAAAAAAGCTTTAATTTTTTTAATATTATAAAATATAGTAATAGCAAATATTCCGAGTAAATATACAGTTATAGTAACAGACAACCATAACAGCAGGTCGCTAACGTTATGTAGCTTATAATAAAATAGGACTAAATATCCTGTAACCATTAAGGAAATTAAACCTAAGGTTAAGATCAAGAAATTTTGCAGATGTATTTTCCTTAAATGCATATAACGACTTATTTTTCGACTAGTAAATGATTTATAAAAAATAAGCGACGCTATAATAAAACTTACCCCAAAAATTACATATATATTTTTCTGAGAAAGAATTTGTGGTGGGATATTAAAGATTGTTAAAGGAGTGTTTGTGAGGATAACATCTTTTTGCATAAGCTTTGCAGCATTATCCCAAAATGTTTTTCCACGTTCTAAAATTTTCTCTTTTTTTATCCGACTTAAAGTTGACTCATATACTTCTAAAGCCTCTTTGGCTCGGATAGAAAATAGGCGACATTGAGCAAGGTTATCAGCAACTTTTTTACGTTCTTTTGTTAAATACACTAAATCAGCGGCTGATTTACTTGGCGCAATTTCAGTATTGTTATTTTCTGGAGTTTGATTTGGATTGGTTTGACTTGCCTCTTGAATTTGTGCATCAAAATTAGATACTTTTTTTTCATTTACGCGGACACATTCTTCAGCATTATTTAGTAGCTCTTTTAATGTTTTTACAGCGCCTTTTAAGGTTGTTTGATCTAACCCTTTAGTTGAAAGCTTTAGGTTTATCCTATCAAATTGTTGATTTGCTGTTTTTGCATCAAAGGAAACTGATTCTGTAGTTAATGGATTTATGGTTTTAGTTTTAGCATCAGCAAAAACTTGTGGGGTTATAATAAAACACAATAAAATTAACCATATTAATTTACGCATTTTGCATGCCTATGAAAAATTATACTTAGATGTTAATTTCAAACTAATAGATAATCAAGTAAGATTCCCGCACAAAATTTTAAATGGTGTATACTTATTAGTACAACTATCTATTTTTTGGCAATAAAATGGCCGGTCGTATGTCTCTTGCGAATAACTTTCTTGTCGCTATGCCCAAACAAGATGATCTAATTTTTACTGAATCAGTAATATACATATGTGATTATCATGAGCTTGGTACTGTTGGATTAATAATTAATCGTCCTACAGAGTTTTCTATAAAATTATTAGCTGACCATTTTGATTTGAGTTCAGTTCCAGAAAATATTTCGAAAAAACCTTTAATGTTTGGTGGACCAGTGCAACCAGAAAGAGGATTTGTTATTCACAGGCCTGTTGGGAATTGGCGTTCTAGTTTGTTGTTAAAAGATGAAGTAACTGTAACGACTTCAAATGATATAATAGAGGCAATCATAAGAGGGAATGGCCCTCAAGATTCTTTGGTTGTGTTAGGTTATGTTGGTTGGGATACTGCGCAGCTAGAGCAAGAAATAATAGATAATCATTGGTTAGTATGCCCTTTTAAAGCAGAATTATTGTATGATGTACCTTTTGAAAATCGTTGGAAAGAAACAGCGTTAACAATAGGAGTACATATGGAACAATTAGTCTCTGGTGGCGGGCATGCCTGATGAAGTATATATTGGTTTTGACTTTGGTTATAAGCGTATAGGAATGGCAGTTGGACAAAAAATCACATGTAAAGCATCTCCATTAGCAACTATAAATGCAAATAAAGGTATTCCTAATTGGCAAACGATCGAAAAAACTCTTAAAGAATGGCGTCCTCAAGCTCTAATTGTAGGTATTCCAACCTGCATTGATGGTTCGAAGCAATATACTACAAAACCAGCTCAAGAGTTTGCAAAGCAATTACATAATAAGTTTTCTCTGCCTGTGCATTTAGTCGATGAACGATTATCAACCGTTGAAGCTCGCGAAAGACTTTTTGCAGCAGGAGGATATCGGAAAATACAAAAATCCGCAGTAGACAGTATAGCTGCATGTGTTATACTCGAGCAGTGGTTGCAGACGTCTTCTTAGAAAAAATATTTCAGATAATAATGGTGGTTCAA
Source organism: Gammaproteobacteria bacterium (assembly GCA_030427555.1). GTDB lineage: Bacteria > Pseudomonadota > Gammaproteobacteria > Legionellales > Legionellaceae > 2-12-FULL-35-11. The sequence goes on from JAUIBC010000034.1 coordinate 4,926, forward strand.
CATGAAGCATTTTTTAGAAATAAGTCAGATTTCTTATGATTTTGCTATGAGCTTAATTGATAGGGCCATGTCTTTTAAAAAAATGTCTAAGTATCCTAAATATCCAGATAATAATTTAGCAAATTTGTTTTATGAAAATAGCACTCGTACGAGGGTAAGTTTTCAATTAGCTGCAAACCATTTGGGAATTAATGTTGTTAATTTAGATCTTGGATGTTCTTCTGAAAAGAAAGGTGAAGCAGTTGAAGATACTATTCATACTTTATCTGCTATGGGTATAAATTTGTTTGTAATAAGACATTCAAAAAATGGCTTCTCGCAAGCAATAGCTGGATTGTTAAAAGGAGATTCCCATATCATTAATGCTGGAGATGGTACCCACTCTCATCCAAGTCAGGCTTTTTTAGATTTTATGACGATTTTTGAGCACAAGCCAGACATTAAAAATTTAAAAATAGCAATAGTTGGTGATATTTTGCATTCAAGATTCGCAAATTCTTTACAGAATTTATGTGCATTACTAGGAGTTAAAGAGTTATCTTTAGTTGCTCCAGAAATGTGGCATCCAGCATCTGCTCAATGTGGTAGGTTGACTACATCTTTGAAAGATGGTTTGCAAGATGCAGATGTAGTTATAGTTTTACGCGTACAACATGAAAGATTGACGGAAGATACAAGGTTAAATCTTAGCGATTATCATAACAATTTTGCACTTACTAGCAGTAGTATAAAATACGCAAAACCAGACGCTATGATAATGCATCCTGGCCCTATTAATCGTGGTGTAGAAATTGATAGTGATGTTGCTGACGGAGCAAGTTCTTTTATTTTAAAACAAGTTGAAAATGGGATATATATGCGCATGGCGATTATTGAGGCTCTTTTAAATAATAATTATACATATAAATAAATACGGTAAAGTAGGTGCAAACAGCTACTTTTATGTGCATAACTCTTAAAAAGCCAACAGAAGCAATATATAAAAACTGCGCACAAACGCAAATCTTCTACCAAACTTACAGTCATGCTTCGTTATTAACACACACTGTGTTATAATTTATCACAAAAATAATTATACTAAGATAATATTTTTTAGTGATTTAAAGTGCTTTTAGGTTAAACGTTATTATGAAAAATAAAGTAACACCATTGTCATATGATAATTTTCCATGGGAATCAACAGAAATAAAAGCAGCAGAGTGGAATTATGCTAAACAACATTTAGCGCCGAATGGTATTTTATTACCGGATGGAACAAAGTTGCGTCGTAAAGATTTAGAACATGTTAATTTTATAACGCATTCATTTATAATTATAGATGGAGTTATTTTGGCTATGGCTCCACGAGGAAATTATTTAGGTAAAGGATTGAGTGCGCATGCAAAACTTGCTGAAGATGAAAACGGGGGATTATGGGCCATAAAAATTAGGAAGCTCTGGGAAGTTAGGACAAACAGATGTGTAGCAGATCGACCGGAGATAGAAGATAATATAGCTAATGATGTTGGTAAATCATTGAAGTCTACTATTAGGACAAGTAACTCTTCTAAAAAAGAAAAACATTATTTGGCTTATATATACCTTGGAATACCTTTATCAAAGTATCTAACACAGCATAAATTTGTAGATGATAGTGAACGATATGATTTGGCTATTAAAATGGCATTGGCTGTGTATAATTTTAACTCCGGTCTCGATTCAAAAACGCAAACCAGATATACACATATGGATCTTAATTTAGGTAATATTATTGTTGATGAACGAGGAAATGTTCACTTAATTGATTTTGGTGGTTCTCGTAAGATTCCCACGGATAAATCTGAATATACGATTGAAGAATTTTATCTTCGCTATGATATTGATGAATTGCTTAGAATTATGGAAATTTTTATTTTTACAGAAGAAATGCAAGTTAAAGGTAGTGACCTATGGCGAGTACTTTCCAGGCAATATACAGAAGAAGAGTCTAGAATAGTAAATGCATGGTGTCTTAACCCCCAAGGCCCAAAACCAAATCTTCTTTGGGATACCGCTCTTGGGATTGCCAAAGAATTGGAGCGTATTAAATTAAGTTATACAAGTAGAGAAAAATTTAAATTTAGCTCTCAAATAACAAAAACATTATTTACAAAAAATAACCCTACAGCATATGTTTTAGATGACAAACCGAATCAAGAAAGGTTACTTAAACCATAGCCATAAATAATGGCAGGACTTATGTAAAATTCAAATCTCTGCGTTGGATTTAGTTTTTCATAATTATGGTTGTACATGATTATTTTATTTTCTGTCCTATATATTGTTTAAAGGATAATGCTTGTTGGATGTCTTCGATAGCAACATATTCTGATGTACGCATATCAGCTATAGTTCGAGAGATTTTTAATAACTTTATTGAAGATCTTGCTGAAAGATGTAAATTTGCTAGAGCATCATATAAATATGTTTTTTCTTTGCTGCCTAAGTTACATACCAGCATGCACTTTTCGCTTGATAACTGTGAATTTAACATGCCTTGGCGGGCTATTTGTTGTGCACGTATATTTATTACTTTTTGTTGAATTGTTTTACTAGTTTGTGTATTTTGACTCTGGTTAAATAACTCATTATGACTTAATGGCAATAAAGTTATAATTAAATCTATTCTATCAAGTAGTGGTGCGGATAACTTACCCATATATCGAGTTATCATATCCGGACTACAAACGCAGTTAGCCTGTGGATTTCCGAATTGGCCGCATGGGCAAGGATTCATTGCTGCTAGTAATTGAAAATTTGCCGGGAATTCAGTTTGTGCTGCTGCTCTTGAAATACAAATAGTTCCAGCTTCTAGTGGTTCACGTAATGTCTCAAGTACATTGCGATTAAATTCAGGTAGTTCATCTAAAAATAAAACTCCATTATGTGCAAGAGATATTTCACCTGGTTTTGGTGGATTACCGCCACCAACTAATGAAATGGGGGAGGCGGTATGATGTGGCGATCTTATTGGTGGTAGTTTCCAGTCTTGTATAGCGAACTTTATTCCTGCAATTGCTTTGATTGCCATGCATTCTAATGCCGCGTTGGTAGAAAGCTCTGGGAGAAGAGTGTTAAATCTTTTAGCAAGCATCGTTTTACCACTACCTGGTGGCCCATTTAGTAAAATACTATGTCCGCCACAAGCAGCAATTTCCATAGCATATTTAGCGTGATACTGTCCTTTTATGTCTGACCAGTCCAATTTATTAGCAAGTTTTTGTTCAGAAGATGGTGATGGTAATGGATTAAGCGTTGTTGAATCTCGAAGATAATTACATACTTGACTAAGACTTGTAGCAGCAAAAACGTCTGAGTAACCAACTAAGGCAGCTTCATTTGCATTCTCCTTTGGGATTATTAGTGTTTGTTTTTCTATTCGAACCGCAACTATAGCAGGGATAATTACCTGTACCGCACGAATACTACCATCCAATGCCAACTCACCAATGAACTCATGATAAGCAAACTTATTTTGGGGGATTTGCCCTGATGCAGCAAGAATACCTAATGCAATTGGTAAATCAAAACCACAACCAGCTTTAGGAAGATCAGCTGGGGCAAGATTTACTGTTATACGTCTGCAAGGAAAGTCAAAATTGCTATTTAAAATTGCGCTACGAACTCTATCTTTACTTTCTTTAACTGCGGCTTGGGGGAGTCCAACTATTGAAAAAGCTGGCAATCCATTGGATAAATGTACTTCAACACTAACAGCACGGGCTTTAATGCCAACGATACTACGCGTTTGGCTAATTGCGAGGTTCATCCTTAAACTTCCTTGAATTATTTTTAGTTGGACAAGTAAACTCTAATTAGAGCCTTTTGTAATCTTAAGTAATTCTTTTTCCAGCTTTTCTACTTTTTCCCTTGTTCTAGCTAGAACTTTTACTTGTACGTCAAACTCTTCACGGGTTACTAAATCTAATTTAGTAAACGCAATTTGGAGAATGTCGTTAAATTTATTTTGTAATTCATTATCAATGTTTTGCATATTTTCAGGTAAAATAGCAAATAATTTTTTAGCTAAGTCTTCTAAATGATTTTTAGCAAACATATAAATCTCTATAATTTTTTAAACAGAATCTAAACGTAATAAACAGTTTTTTCAGTTACGATTATATCTAATTTTATATCCCATGTCTCTGATTTTATTAATGGGATTTTTTGAAATTCATATGCAACACCAATTAAGATAGGTGTCGTGTTAAAATTTTTTAGATGTTCTTTATTGGACGATTGCATGGAAATTCTGGAATGAACTTCTAGAGCTTTGTCAAAAAAACCTTTACCCATGCCAATTCTATTCCCTGCGCTGTCAAAAGCTACTATAGGAACAATCATAATATCTAATTTATTTACCGGTAAAGATTTTATGATTTTGGTTGTTGGCTCAAGAATTCCCCATTTATTTTTGGCAAAATGTTCAAGTTTATCTGCAGGTAAGAAAATCATAGAATTTTTATCAGTAACTTTGGGGAAGTAACAGTTTTTATTTTTGTTTATTGCATCTTGCCAAATAATATTAGTATCTACTTCATTTTTTATAGGCATATATAGAGAGATTGTTTGCGCTTTTTTATAATGTTCTAGATTTATAACCGCATTACATATATCTTTTGAAGATTTTATCATATCGTTGTGAGATAGTGCCTTACGTTTTTGTAGATATATTTTGCGTATAGATTGTTTATCCATTTTGGGCTTATGATTGTCATTTACCTTGTATATTATATACTATAGATTTACACTAAGCGTATATTGAAAATTAGTTAAGGGGTTGTTCCATATTATGGCAGAGAACTTTTCTCCGACAGCTCATTGGCGGGATTCAGCAAGAAGCGCGCGTTTTTTTATGGTCGACGCTCGTGCTGCTTTTCCAATATTTATTTTTTTAATGCATATTCGCTTGTGGACTGCATCTATTGTGCTGATTTCAGCTATTTTTTTTGGTATAATCGAGCACTATGGATTTACTGTACCAGTTTTTTTACGATGGTTGCGGTTAGCTTTGGCTGGTCCGATAAAATCAGCACATCCTTGGTGGAGATAAATGGAAAAGGACATTTCTAAATGTATGGCATTGATTGCGGCACGCATGAATGCTAAGTTTTATTTAAATGATCGTTTTGTTAGTTATGAGGAAGTTTTTTCAGTAACTGGCTTGCTGCCCGCTATAGCGCGTAGAGCGGATCAGTTATGTTCGCTTTGCTTAGGCTATGGTTTAGGAGTTACTTTTAATGACTCCGAGGGAGCGCTTTTAGGAAACCAAGTAGTATTTGATGAAGTAACACCCACAGTGCTACGTTTATTATGTATGACAGATGTGGTAAATGAGTTAATTCAAGGCGGTCCAAGCAAAGATTATACTCCGCTTGATGAGCTTATGTATGATTGATTTTAAGTCTGTTTAATACTTATCAAACTGTAAAAAATATTGTTTCTTAATGTTATATTAAGCCATTTTCTGCTACAATTAACTCATTGACTATTATATTTGGAGTAAGTCATGGGTAAGTTTAAATCTAACGAAAGTAATGGAGATAATAATCTTTCATTAGATAAATACGTCGAGAAATTAAAAGATTATAAAGAAAAAGCTGAAAAAGTGTTTCGAATGGGTGGCTCTAATCCATATTCTGTTTATGTTCTAAGCTCTTTGCAATTTGCAATTGATGTGGCTCAAGGTAAAGCAGTTACTGCAGAAGAAAGAAAAGCAGTATTAAGAAGCGCCGAAGAATTAACTACAAATGCTTTAGGTTTTCACAATAAATTTGCGAAAACAAGAGAAAATATAGAACGTAGTGACAATAATGAAGCCGCAGAAAAAGAAAGCAAAGGCCCAGGGTTTGGTCAAAAATAATTATATTTATTATTAAATATATATAGACCATGCTAGTTAAATTTATTTGATATTTTAGATAATAATATAGAAAAATATGGAAGCAAGATTATTAATAGCAGCAAAGGAATTTTTAGCAGCCTTAGATAAGGCTATTGCTAGTGGTTCGTGGGATGAAACTAGTTTTGTGCTTATTATAGGTAAAAAACTTAAGGAAATGCGAGAAAATCTTGCAAAAGACATAAAGAAAGCCGAAGAAAATTCCGATTTTTCTTCAGATATTTTATCAAAAAATCTCAAAATGCAGAACTCATTAAAAGAAGTCTTTATATCTCTTTACTCTGTTGAAGGAGCAAAGTTGGCCTCATGGGAGCAAATAATATTTAATTTGCGTAAGCAAATGATCTCAAGGCCTGTTTATGCAGCAGAGGAAGAAGTTATAGCCATTATTAAAACTAAAGAAAAAAAAATAAATGAAGCTTATGTTTCAGTATTTGTAAAGCAAGAAGATATTTTAACTATGAGACCAGACAAGATTCAATCAGATAAACTTGGCCAAAATATGCTTGTTCTCAAAGATAATTCAGTTTCTTTAGATTATATCAATTATTTTATGCATTTAACTGGTAAATATAAATACTCTCGCGGTAAACTTCTTAAGGTAGAAACAGCCTAGCAATTTTCTACATAGTATTCGTTGTTAGCCAAATTAAAAGCACAGTGCGGACCTTTATTGGCTTGCAGAGATGGTGTTTTTTGATCATATTGCGCGGTAGCTACTATATATTTCATCACATATTCTACTGGACTTTGGCCATTGTTCGCAAAGACGAGGTATTAGTTAATTTTATAAAAATGGCTGAAGTCCAGATTCTAAATGCCTTGGGTATATGCAAGATATTTTTTCTAATATTCTATGATTAAAAGTATAGAATTAGTTAAATTTTTAGCTGATAATGCAATTATGTATTAGTAAGCATTAAAGGTTGGTGGTGTCTTTTTCTTTAGGATTATTATTTTTAGTCGTTTTGTTATTGGTATTTTTATCAGCGTTTTTTTCTTCAGCTGAAATTGGTGTGATGTCTATTAATAGATATCGTTTGCGCCATTTAGTAAAGAAAAAGCATAAAAACGCTATACGTATTAATAAAATGTTATCTCAACCAGATAGGTTGCTTAGTGTTATTTTGATTGGTAATACAGTTTGTAATATTGTTGCATCAATGGCCGCCACATTAATTGGCCATAATTTGTACGGCGAAAAAGGCGTGCTAATTGCTACAATCTTATTAACTATTGCGGTATTAGTCATCTCTGAGATGACGCCAAAAACTTTTGCTGCATTATATCCACAAAAAGTAGCGTTCACTTCGGCGTTACCTTTGTATTTGTTGCAAAAGTTATTTTCGCCTATAGTAAATTTTATTAGTTTAATAGCAAATAAAATTTTACTTATATTTGGTGTTGATATAAATAAAGTTAATAAAGATACTTTATCTGGTGACGAATTACGTTCCGTTGTGCACGAAGCTGGAATTTTGTTGCCTGTCGAACACAAAGGCATGTTGTTAAGTTTGTTAGATCTTGAACAGGCAACGGTTGAAGATATAATGATTCCTAAATCAGATATTATTGGTGTAGACCTTGAACAACCATGGCCTAAAATATTAGAGCAACTTGAGACAATCCAACATACCCGAGTACCGTTGTATCGGGATAGCATTGATAACCTGGTTGGTATCGTACATTTACGTAAAGTTTTAAATATGGTTTTAGATGGTGAGTTAACAATGGATGGTTTATTGTCCATAATTGAACCGCCATATTTTGTGCCTGAGGCCACACCTTTAAATGTACAAATAATTAATTTTCAAAATATGAAAAGGCGCAGTTGTTTTGTGGTAAATGAGTATGGTGATTTACAAGGTTTGGCAACAATGGAAGATATATTAGAAGAAATTGTTGGTGAGTTTACAACTGATATATCTGATTTAAGCAAAGATATTACTCGCTTAGACGAACAAAAGTATATAATAGATGGTGGCATTACAGTTAGGAATCTAAACAGAATACTTGGGTGGCAATTACCATTGCTTGGCCCTAAAACTTTAAGTGGTATTATCATTGAATATTTAGGTTATATTCCTCCGGCTGATTGTTGCTTACAAATTGATGGCTACCAAATTGAAGTGCTTAAAGTAGCGGATAATACTATTAAAAGTGCGCTTATCGCTAAAAGTTTATCTTCACAGTAAAACGAGTTGCTGAGGAAGTCTAATAAAAAATAAATTTGGTATTGTGTGTATTTTAAATGAGGCTTTGTTTAATTAAAGTTTGTAACTCTGGTTAAGTTAGAACTTCTCTGTTACGTAGAGCGCTGCTTATAGTGTTACTATCCAGAAAGTTTAAATCGCTACCGGACGGTATGCCATGGGCTATTTGGCTGATTTTTACTGTATGTGCTTTTAACATATCATGAATATAGTGTATGGTTGTTTGGCCTTCGATAGAAGGGGTTAATGCTATTATAACTTCGGATATTTCATTTGATGTTGTTATAATTTTCAAAAGTTTGTCAAGCCCGATGTCTTCCGGACCAATACCATCTAAGGGGGATATTTTACCCATTAGCACATAATATTTACCTTTAAAAATGCTAGCTTGTTCAATAGCGCTAACATCCGTAGGAGATTCAACTACGCAAATTTTAGATTTTTCTCTTGTTTCACTCTGGCAAATATCGCATGTTTTTTGCATAGTGTAATTATTGCAAATCTCACAATTTTTTACATTTTGCATCGCGTCTTGTAAACAAGCGGCAAGATGTAGTCCTCTCTGGCGATGGTGTTGCAATAAATGAAATACCATACGTTGAGCCGATTTTGGCCCTACGCCAGGGAGGCACCTTAAAGCTTCTACCACACGTGATAAAGCATCCATATACGTATTATTATTTGTCTTCGTCGTCTTTCATGAAGTCTGTTGGTATATTTAAACCAGCAGTTAATTGGTTGATTTTATCCTTGGATATTTTTTCAACTTGACGTACTGCATCATTTATTGCTGCTGCAACTAAGTCCTCTAACATTTCAACTTCTTCATTTAGAAGCGAGTGAGATATAGTAACTTTAGATACATCATGACGGCCATTCATTTTTACACGAACCATACCACCACCAGATTTACCTTCAACAGATAATTCAGTTAATTCGTCTTGGGCTTTTTTCATACGGTCTTGCATTTTTTGGGCTTCTTCTAGCAATTTATTTAAATTGCCTCCTATATCACTCATATCATCCCCTATATAGATTAAATTTAACAAACATAACAAGCACGCTTTTCACTAATATTTATCATTGTGAAAAATTAAGTGAGAAGCTTAATATTAGCTATTGCTAACTTATCGCATGTATGCTTTTTGTAAAGACATTGATAAGTTTTAGCAATTTAATACATTAAATATTATACCTATCTATGCATCATCTTTCAAAGAAACTATTGAATTTTTTATCAATTCTGCTGAAAATTCATCTTGTAAAAGTTTGAAAAAGGAATCCTTATCTAAAGAGTCGCTAGCTGCTTTTAAATTTTCTTCTGTAATTTGTTGTTTTATTTTAGCAGGCGTAGAATTGGTTAATTTAGTTATTTCTAAATTTATTTTGATTTTTGAATTATGGTATTTACTTAGCGCATCCTCTAAGGTTTTGATAACTGACTGATTAAAAAGAGACTCGTGTGCATTATCGGTAATTAGATGATACACGTCATTTTCAAAGCGATTAACATCAGCATTTTCCGCTGCTGTTAAAGATAGTCCACGTAAATTTAGTTTGGGAATTATTTCATGCCAGCTTATATTGGATTTAGTTGGTGTAGGATGAGGAGTTTTTATGGACTCATTTTTAGTTACAGGTTTTTCATTAACAGTATTAGTTTTGACTGTATCTGGCACAAAATTATGTTTAGTTAAAGGCGTAAAAGTATGCATGCGTAGTAATAGCATTTCAAATCCAATTAAAGGAGTTGGGGCAAGTAGCATATCGTCACGACCTTGCAACGCAATTTGATACAGTAATTGTGTATCTTCTTTTGATAACTGCATACTTAAGTTATCAATTTCAGGATTGGTTGTTTTTAGTTCGTTATTTATTATTTGATGTATGGCTATTTTATGTAAGTCATTTAAAATTTGATCTACAACATAACTAAATAATCCACCATCAGAACTTATTTTTTGGCTAATAGCAAATAGTTGTTGAGGTTCTTTGGATATTAACGCTTGGATAATTTGTGTTGAATAATCTTGTTGTGTATATCCTAAAATATTTTTTACATCCGTGCTATTAATGGATTTTTTACAACCAACAATAGCTTGATCTAGTAAGCTTAGAGCATCACGCATACTACCTTTTGCTGCTTTCGCTAAAAGTGATAATGCTTGCTCCTCAAATTCTATGTTTTCTTTGGTAAGAATATTTTTTAGTTGAGAAAAAATAATGTCGTGAGAAACATTTCTTAGGGTGAATTGTAAGCATCTCGATAATATTGTAACTGGTAATTTTTCTGGATCTGTTGTTGCTAATAAAAATTTAACATGTTGTGGTGGTTCTTCTAGTGTTTTTAATAGCGCGTTAAAGCTATGCTGCGATAACATATGTACTTCATCGATTAAGTATATCTTGAATCTACCAACAGTT
>JAUIBC010000035.1 GCA_030427555.1 Gammaproteobacteria bacterium
CTTATGGGATAATAATATTAAAATAAATGATATATGAAAACAAACTAAGAAAATTATGGTGGGCCGTGTAAGAATCGAACTTACGACACAAAGGTTAAAAGCCTTCTGCTCTACCGACTGAGCTAACGGCCCATAAGTAAAATCAGAATGATACAGCAATTATTTTAAACATCAAGTACTTATTGAAAAAATTTCCAATTTTTTTACTTGTTAAGGTAAAAAAATAGACAATATTCGAATAATATCCCTAATTAAATTCACAAGAGCTATTCAAAAAACTATAAATATCTTTGCTAGTCGCAATAACATTATAATTTTTTTGCCCTAATTCTATAATTGTTTTATCCAATTTATCAGCTTTCATTATAACCAACAAAATATCCGCGCCTAATGCACCGCAACCTTTAACAGCTAATATATCTTGGCTGGCTTTTAACGACTCTACCATTGAAAGTGTATGACAGGCCACTAAATTCAACTCTAAAAGCATTAAATAATATTCATTAATTGCAGAAATAAAAGTCGTAGAATCTTTTTTTATAAAAGAATCACAAACTATATTGGCAATATTTGCTAATTTATCCAAATCATGCATTTCTGCTAAATTTTGTAAATAAAGATGAGTTGCTTGTTTTTTACCTGTGTGCAATAAAATAAATGCTATATCAGAAAACGGCCAGGCATAGCTTTTATATATATTTTTATTACTCTCAATATGCACACAACCGCCCATCATTTGAGCAATAACATCATAGCCACTTGGCTTCAAACCTTTCCCATTCCATGCCACTTGCAAATAGTCTGCAAGCAATTCTTCACGCGCTACGATGCGTTTATTAATATAACTTTCAGCATAATATGCTCCCAAAAACTGCGCACTAGAAGCCCCCATTCCGCCCAGTCCAGAGTAAGGATCATGCCAGTGTAGGCTATAATTATTTTGCCAAAAATATTTATTCCACCAATTATATGCGGGAGAGTTAATTGGCAAATTACTAACATTGCCTCCTTGTTCTACGCTAACCGAAAAACACGGCGCGGTTGTCAAAATTAACGCTGAACCTCCTTGCAAAGCAACGTATTCTCCAACCAAAAAAGTCTTTGCTGGAAATAACCACCTCATAAAGCAAACTGCTCACCACGCATTTTTGCAAGCAACTCACAAGTTTTATTCAAGCTTATTTGTTTGTGGATAGATAAGTACTTTTGTAACTTCTTTTTTAAAACAGGGACTTCTTTGTCAGTTGCGCCGGCAACCAATAATAAATTATCTAAATGCAACCGCATATGTCCTTGAATAATACCCTCTGTACATAAAGCTCTAATTGCGCCTAAATTTTGCAATAAACCGACAGCCGCTATAACCCTAGATAATTGATTAGCGGAATTTACATGCATCATTTGCAAACACATTTGTGCTGTTGGATGAACGGCGGTGACACCACCAACTATTCCAACAATTATTGGCGCAGTTATCTCGCCCTGCAGGGTATTATCTATATAACGCCACTTAGTAATAGACTGATATTGTCCATGCCTGGCAGCATAAGCATGAACTCCCGCCTCAACGGCCCGCCAATCATTACCGGTTGCGATTAATACTGGATCAATACCATTCATAACACCTTTGTTACTAGTTGCCGCACGATACGGATCTGTTTCTGCAAAAATAGAAGCGATTTCAATACTAATACCTAACTCAGGATCAACATCTTTTATTACAACACGAGCAGTTGTAAGTTTTTTATCATTTAAGTTAGACAAAATACACATACTAACTTGTTCGCCAGTTAAATTTTGAATAGGCTCTTTTAGATATTCTAATACTTGATTAATAATATTCGCACCCATTGCATCACAACTATCCATGCTTAAGTGCAAAACCACCATATGCGAGCCATTTTCCTGCTCAATGTTACGAATTTGTAAATCTCGCACACCACCACCACGCCGCACCATACTCGCAGCAACGTCTTCATTTGCCCTTTCTATTAACCATTGTTTATTATTTAAAATAATTTCTCTAAAACGCTCAAAATCTTTAACATTAGCTAATTGAATTTGACCAATTATGCAATCACCAATAACTTCTGTAGTAATTTCGCCACGCTGATTCACCCATTTTGCAGTTTTAGATAATGCAGCTATAATCGATGTTTCCTCAACTGCCATTGGCACGACGAAGTGCTTACCATCAACACACAAATTAGTAGCAACTCCAAGCGGTAATTGAAAATAACCGATTACATTTTCAATCAATTTATCAGCAAGCTCTAGATTATTCACACCACCTTGAATCAAATATGTAACATCTTCATTAGTTAATGCGCCCATTTCACACAATCTATTAAAACGCTCTTTACGTGTCAGTTTAGAAAAACCACTAAATAATTGATTCGCATTTTCTTTCAAAGACATAATTTTTCCTTCAAATCCGATAATACTTTACTACCGGTACAAAACATTGCTACTTTTAGCTCATATTCAATAGTTTGCATATCAGCAATTACCTTTTCAGGAGATTCCAATGCAGCTTTTAATAGTGGTTTGGCAAACCCAACTGTAGAAGCACCTAGTGCTATAATTTTTGCCGCATCTAGTCCATGGCGCACGCCGCCAGAACCCCAAATCTCAAGTTTTTTACTTAATTCTTTTGCTGCTCGCAAACTGGTAACTGTATCTATACCCCAATCACAAAAAGTCAATCCCGCTCGCTGCTGCATAGAATAATCCGCAGCACGATGACTTTCTATTCTACCCCAATGAGTACCGCCAGCACCACTAACATCTACAACAGGAATACCAATATCAAATAGGCGCTTAATTGTTGCCAAAGAAAACCCACAACCTGTCTCTTTAACTATTATTGGTAAAGATAAATTTACGGATAATTTTTCAAGAGATTTCCAAGCACCTTTAAAATTAGGCGTACCCTCTGGCTGGATACATTCTTGCAATGGATTACAATGGATTATTAAACCATCTGCCGCTAATGAGTCTGTTAAACGTATAATATCATCATATTTGGCTGTAATAACTTGGGCGATACCTAGGTTAGCAAATAGGCACATGTTAGGATATTTTTTGCGTAAAACATACCATTCCTGACAAGCATCTTTGTCAGTAAGCTCACGCCGCTGTGAACCAACACCCATAGCCCATGAGTTTTCTGAAGCTGCATGCATAAGATTCTTATTAATGCTCTGTGAATCCTTATGACCGGCTGTCATAGAACTTACTAAAAAAGGTTTATTAACAACCTTACCTAGCCGCATAGATGAAATATCAATATCATTAAAATCTAAATCTGGTAGAGCATCATGTTGTAATACTATACTATCTAATTTATTTAAATTCGACGTTTGATTACATTGCATTAAAGCCAATGCTATATGATCACGCTTTCTTTGTTCAAACTCAGTATACTCATTCGACATAAGCTCTTAACTCAACTAGCTTTATAAAAGCTACGATTTTAACATAAATAATACAATTATTAAGCATTTTTTATTGAAGTGGAACTTACCTAAAAAAGATGTTTTAAAAACCTGCAAAGAAATGCCGCTTAGTGCAGCACTCCTAAATATTTTATATTATTACATAAGTACTTTTTTAACTCATATTCAGATAGATTAATTAAATTTTTCTGGATTACTTTTCTAATCATGCCTAATACATTTTTATTTAAATGCTTAAATAATAGACCACCCATTGTCGCAGGCATTAATAAAATTACATCATCAAACAAATGTTTAATTCGCCCAAAATTCAACTTACCCGCCACTTCGCGCGCAAACTTATCCATGGCCAATTCTGTGTGAGTTGTTTCAGGTTCAAATGAAGCTCGACGCATACCGGTATTACGATAAACACCATAACCATCGGCAATCAGGTCATGTTCTCGCAATCTATTTTCTGGATGTTTTATTTCTTCGAAAAGGGATAATTTGTGAATATTTTTATCATATTTAAATATTTTACAATCAATTGAATTTGCAACTATAATCCATTTCATAGTTTGGTACTCCTAAATAAATCTTGAGGATAATTAAATAATTATTCCCCTACACTTTAATATTAGACCAAAAATAGTACAGCGACAAACGAATAGCTGTCATAACACAAATATTTGGTAAAAGAGAAGTAAATTTGCTAAAATTGATATCTTTTAAATATGCAACAAAAAAATTATGTCTCTTATAAAATCATCTGAAGAAATTACCAAAATGCGTGCTGCTGGGCAAATGACCGCTAAAGTTTTAGAAGCAGTTAGTGAATTTATAAAGCCAGGGTTAACAACATTAGAGCTCGACGAGTTTTGCGAAGATTATATTCGTAACACTTTAAAAGCAATTCCAGGTAGCAAAGGCCAGTATGGATATCCATATTCCATTAATACATCATTAAACCATGTTATCTGCCATGGTATGCCTTCGGCTAAACAATTGTTGAAAAATGGAGACATTATTAACGTAGACATAACCGTCATTCATGATGGCTACTATGGCGATAGTAGTAAAATGTTTTGTATAGGTGAGGTTGCGGCACATGCCAAGCGCCTAGTCGACGTAACTCAAGAATGCTTATATAAAGGTATAGAAGTTGTTAAACCTAAAACTACCTTAGGTGATATTGGACATGCTATTCAAACTCATGCTCTCAAAAACCATTACTCTGTAGTTCGGGAATATTGTGGACATGGTATCGGTATAAAAATGCATGAAGATCCACAAGTGATGCACTTTGGTAAACCTGGCGAAGGCATGGTTTTAGAAGAAGGGATGACTTTTACCATTGAACCAATGATTAACCAGGGGAAAGCTGAAGTTAAACATCTTTCTAAAGATGGCTGGAGCATTGCTGTTACTAAAGATCGTAAATTATCAGCACAATGGGAACATACAATTTTAGTCACCAAAAATGGCTTCGAAATCTTAACCTTACGCGCCGAAGAACAAAATAGCGCGCCTATAAGTCAGTAAATCTATGTTACATGTAGTATTATTTCAGCCAGAAATACCACCTAACACCGGTAACATTATCCGCTTATGCGCCAATAGTGGCGCAAAGTTACATTTAGTTCACCCGCTTGCTTTTGATTTAACAGATAAACACATGCGTCGTGCTGGACTAGATTATCATGAATGGGCAAGCATTATACATTATGAAAATGACAACGATTTTTTTACAATCAACCAAGACAAAAGAATGTATGCCTGCACTACCAAAGCACAAAAAACATATACAGATATAGAATACCAAAATGATGATATGTTATTATTTGGCCCAGAAACTAAAGGCTTATCCGCTGAAATTAGAACTAGATGTAATGCTATACGCATTCCCATGCAAGCAACAAGCCGCAGCATAAACCTTGCAAATGCTGTTTCTATTATCCTCTTCGAGGCCTGGCGTCAGCTTAAATTTAACTAGCCCTCGTTCACCACAATGCGTATATAACAAATTGATATAAAATTGATCTTCAAAAAATATATAACTACCTTAGACGTATATAGGTTTTATCTGCTAAAATGTAACAAAATTGCTTAAATATCCATATTATGAATATAGAAACTGAACAAAAACCCCTTACCGAATTCACTGAAAAAGCATATTTAGATTACTCTATGTATGTAATTTTAGATAGGGCTTTGCCGCATATAGCTGATGGCTTTAAACCTGTACAGCGACGTATCGTATATGCTATGTCAGAACTTGGACTTAAAGCAACTGCCAAATATAAAAAGTCAGCCAGAACCGTTGGTGATGTATTAGGTAAATTCCACCCACATGGTGATAGCGCTTGTTATGAAGCAATGGTACTTATGGCACAGCCTTTTTCTTATCGTTATCCATTTGTCGACGGTCAAGGTAACTGGGGTTCGGCAGATGACCCTAAATCTTTTGCTGCTATGCGTTATACAGAAGCGAGGCTATCTGCATATGCAGATTTACTCTTATCCGAATTGCAACAAGGTACCGTAAATTGGATTGACAATTTTGATGCAACTATCAAAGAACCAGCTCTTTTACCAGCAAGATTACCAAATGTACTATTAAATGGTGCAACTGGGATTGCAGTTGGTATGGCATCAGATATTCTGCCTCATAATTTAAGCGAAGTTGCTGACGCTTGTGTTTTACTGTTAGAAAATCCTAAAGCTTCCCTAACTGAAGTTATGCAACACATTAAGGGGCCAGATTTTCCAACTAAAGCAGAAATTGTCTCAAGTCAGGATGTTATTCAACAGGTTTATAAAAGCGGTAATGGCTCAATAAAAATGCGTGCTACATATACCGAGGAAAATCATCAAATTATTATAGATGCCTTACCTTACCAGGTCTCTGGAGCAAAAATTATTGAACAAATAGCTAGCCAAATGCAGCAAAAAAAATTACCAATGGTAGAAGATTTACGCGATGAATCAGATCATGAAAACCCAACTCGAATCGTTATCATTCCACGCTCCAATAGAGTTAATGTTAATAGCCTAATGTCACATTTATTTGCAACCACAGATCTTGAAAGAAGTTATCGAGTTAACTTTAACATGATAGGCTTAGATGGCCGCCCACAAGTAAAAAACTTACTAACTATCTTACATGAATGGCTATCTTATCGTTTAACTACGGTAAAGCGTCGCTGCCAGTTTAAATTAGATAAGATTTTAGCAAGAATACATATTCTAGAAGGCTTAATGATAGCCTATTTAAACTTAGATGAAATAATCAAAATCATCCGTGAGTCAGATAACCCTAAGCCTGTTCTTATGCAAAAATTTGCTTTAAGTGAAATCCAGGCAGATGCTATTCTTGATATGAAATTGCGTCATCTTGCAAAAATTGAAGAAATAAATTTAAAAGCGGAAATTGAAAAACTTAGCAAAGAGCGTGATGAGTTACAAAAAATATTAGATAGCGATAAACTCTTACGCAAATTAGTGAAGAAAGAAATTCAAGAAGATCGTATCCAGTTTGGTGATGAGAGATCTTCACCAATTATTGAGCGCGCAACCTCACAAGCACTTAAAGAAGAAGACATCCTTCCAAATGAACCGATTACTGTAGTTTTATCACAAAATGGTTGGGTAAGGGCAGCCAAAGGATTAGAAATTAATGGACAAGAATTAAGCTACAAATCTGGAGATGAATTTCGTGCTCAAACTCCAGCGAGGACAAATCAGTTGGTAGTATTTTTTGATACAGAAGGTAAAGTCTACTCGCTCCCTGGACATGCCTTACCATCCGCACGTGGTCAAGGCGAACCATTGACTGGTAAGTTAAACCCAGCTGATGATGCAACATTTTGCGCACTTGTAGGAGGCGAGCCTGATGACTGGGTTGTCCTTGCGAACGACCAAGGTTATGGATTTATTACCCAGTTAAATTCCCTGTATGTTAAAAGTAGAAATGGCCGAAGCTGTCTTAAAATTATCGAAAATAGCAGTATATTGCCGCCAAGAATTATTAAATCATGCGACTCACAAAAAATCGCTTGTATAACAAATGCTGGACGCCTATTAATTTTTGCGGTTAACGAGCTACCAAGTTTAACTAGAGGCAAAGGGAATAAGTTAATAAATTTAGCTAAACCTAAACCAGGCACGCTTGCAGAAAGAATTATTGATATACAAGTTATCGACTCTAATAACCAATTAACCGTCCATGCCGGCAAACGCCACTTTACTTTAAAAACTGCAGATCTTGAGCGCTATTGTGGAGCAAGAGGACGGCGCGGACAATTGTTACCTCGCGGCTTACAAAACGTTACTTCACTTGAAGTCAGCTAAAACTAGGAATTTATATGATAACTATCGCTGAATATAAAGAACGCCGCACAAAACTTGCAAAAATGCTACCCAAAGACAGCTTAGCTTTAGTTTTTGCAGCACCAGAAAAAATTCGTAATGGCGACGCCAATTTTCGATTCCGCCAGGATAGTAATTTTTATTACCTAACTGGATTTAATGAGCCGCAAGCTATACTAATCATTGATGCCAATACCTCAACAAGCATCTTGTTTAACAAACCATCTAACCATCAAGAGGAAATATGGAACGGAAAAATACTAGGTCAATCAGGAGCATGTGCTGAGTTGGGAATAGAATGCGCATATTCTATTGATGAAGCCATGAAAAGATTACCAGAACTATTTGCCAATAAAAAAACACTATATTATGATTTTACCCAGTTAACAAATTATAAACAATATATATACCCTATACTTAACGAACTACAAAAATCAGCAAGATCTGGTGTTCTTCCCCCTACAAGTTTAAATGATTTAAAGCCCAAAATTAGTGAACTACGCCTAATTAAAAGCGAAAGTGAAATTGAGCTTATAAAAAAAGCCACTTCCATTAGTATCCAAGCACACCTACATGTGGGTAAAATCATTAGCCAATTAAAAAATGAATCTGATATTGAAGCAGAATTTCTATATAAACTACATAAATTAGGCTGTCGAGATGTAGCCTATGAACCGATAGTTGCAGCTGGTAATAATGCTTGCACGCTGCATTATATTGATAACAATCAGAAAATTAATGAAAATTCTCTAGTTTTAATTGATGCCGGAGGCGAGTACGCAAACTATGCGGCCGACATTACTAGAGTATATCCAGTAAGTGGTAAATTTACCCATGAACAAAAACTAATATATGAGCTAGTATTAAGAGCCCAGCGCAATGCCATTGCCCTAATAAAACCTGGTTGTCCTTGGAATAGCCTGCAAGATATTATTCTAAAAACTATTACATCAGGACTAATCGAACTAGGGATTTTAACTGGAGATGTGGACGATTTAATAGCTAAGAAAGCTTACTTAGATTTTTATATGCACGGTTCTGGCCATTGGCTAGGATTAGATGTACATGACTGTGGAGCGTATAAAATAGACAACAAATGGCGTGAGTTACAAGCAGGCATGGTACTTACCGTTGAGCCTGGCATTTACATTCGACAAGGTTTGGCTAGTCTTGATAAACGCTGGCATGGCATTGGAATTAGGATCGAAGACGATATTTTAGTAACTGATGATGGATATTTAAACCTAACCTCAGCATTACCAGTAGATATTGACGCAATTGAGGCATTAAGTAGTGACTGATTTTAATGATTTTCTCAATACTGATATTGATATTTTAATTGTAGGCGGAGGGCTAACCGGAGCTCTGTTGCATATTGCTCTTTCTGCCAGTAATTTAAACACTATTCTTATTGATAATAATGAAATTTATTCTTACGCTAAATCGTCTAACGAAAATTTTGATGCTAGAAGTATCGCTCTTGCAAGTGCAAGCGTTAGAATTTTCAAAACCTTAAATATCTGGCAGTATTTAGCAGACTCAGCCTGTGCAATTGAACAAATTCACGTTTCGCAAAAAGATAAATTTGGCAATACTTTGATTGAAAGCACGCCAGATGAGAAACTTGGCTTTGTTATTGAAATGCAAATTTTACAAGATACTATCTATAAGTTACTTAATAAAAAAAATACACTTAATAAAACTACATTAACAAACTTTGATCCAACAAATAATATAGCAACCATAGAACACGACAAGCAAACATACAAACTTAAGACCAAGCTAATTGTTGCTGCTGATGGAACAAATTCCAAACTTCGTGATTTTTGTAATTTACAATGTGATATAAAGAATTTTCCAGAGCAAGCCTTAGTTGCTAATATAGGCTTGGCCAGGTCTCATGCAAATATAGCCTATGAGCGCTTTACCAATAACGGCCCACTTGCAATACTGCCTATGACTAATCAACGCGGTGCTTTAGTTTGGTCTTTACCAAGGAAAGAAGCATTAAAAATGTATGATGCTTCTGAAAGTGAGTTTTTACAAGCCTTACAAAATGCTTTTGGTTATCGTCTCGGAAAATTTATCAAAGTAGGTAAGCGTGCTATTTTCCCTCTTAAACAGGTTATAATGCCTAAAACTCATACTAATTCTATAGTTTTTATTGGCAATGCGGCTCATACTTTACACCCTGTTGCTGGACAAGGATTTAATCTAGGCCTGCGAGATGTTGCGACATTAGCACAATGCATTTTTAAATATGGACTTTCTCCTGATATGCTAAAAAAATATCAATTAATGCGCAGCCATGATCAAAAATATATAAAACTACTTACCGAAAATCTAATTACAATTTTTAAAAGTAACTTTCCAGGCTTGAGCTGTTTACGTAGCTTGGGATTATTAACTTTAGACAATAGTAACTTAGGTAAAAATTTACTTGAACAATACACTCGCGGCTTCGCTGGTAGTACGCCTGACTTAGTTTGTGGTATCCCTTTACATTCTGAGGTAGAGAAATGCAAAATGTAGCTGATATAATTGTCGTTGGCCAAGGTGTAATTGGCTTAAGTGCTGCGATCGCTATGGAAAAACTAGGGCTTAGTGTAATAATTATAGATGCAAATTCGGCTTTTGCTGAGAGTAACCCTGCTACCTCTAGAGTATATGCGATTAATAATGCTTCAATTGAATTATTTACCAAAATTAACGTGTGGCAACATTTAGCTAATACTCAAATCGCTCCATACAATCGGATGCATGTTTGGGAAGCTAGAAATGGCGCTAAAATTGAATTTGATTCACGAATATGCGCAAGTGACAAACTCGGTGTAATGCTTGAAGAATCAAGCTTAAAACAAGCTCTATTAACTGAAGCAAATGCCAAGCAAATTAACTTTGTAAATAATTACCAAGTAGCAAAAATTACAGAGAATGAACAAGATATAACTGTATATAATTCCGAAAATGAAGCTTTCATTGGTAAATTATTAATAATAGCAGATGGTGCTAGATCAAGCTTACGTGATAAACTTGGTGTTAAAATCACCACTTGGTCATATAAACAAAATGCAATAATTGCAAATATCCGCACAACCAAACCACACAACCAAACAGCTTATCAAGTATTCACAACTGACGGACCATTGGCTTTCTTACCACAAAAAGATGAATTTCAAAATTCAATAGTATGGTCAGTTCCTCCCGAAAAAGCCAAAATATTAATGGAAGACAACGAGCAAGATTTTACCGATAAAGTAAATAATGTTTTCACTAACAAGCTAGGCTCAATAACTTTAGAATCAAAACGCCAGCAGTTTCCATTGCATATGCGCCATACTCAACAATATGTCGGCAAGCGATGGATTTTAATGGGTGATGCAGCCCACACAATCCATCCTCTTGCTGGACTTGGTTTAAACGTTGGTCTTGCAGACTTAAGCACTTGGATTTCTGAGTTGCAAAAAAATAAAATTAATATTATTTCCACCAAAACATTAAAAAGCTATCAACGCCAAAGGAAACATGCATTATGGCAAGTTATTGCATTAATGCAGGCTTTGCATGTATTATTTACCCAAAATGCATCTTCTATTGCTAAAATAACAAGTTTAGGGCTAAATATTGTAAATAGCTTAACACCGCTTAAGAAGATTATCATTCAACAAGCATCTGGCAGTAAACTCTGAGGTAATGTATGTTAAAAAAATTCGTGATTTTAAGCTTCCTAAGCGCGTTTCTAATTAATAAAGCAATAGCACAAGATATTGACATGATTGGCACTATTCAGACCCCAAAACCATCATTCAATAAAAACAACATAAATGCTTTTAAAATATATCCTGCCAAAAATGAATACATTACTTTGCTTAAACTAAATTTATCTACCAATGCAATAAATAACATTGAGAAACGTGCTCAAAGGGCGATAAACAATCAAAAATTGTTAAGTTCCATACCAAAATGGATGCCTAAGCAAATAGAGCTAGGCATGAATGATGTTCCAGTACTAAATCAAGGAAATCATGGTTCTTGTGTAATATTTGCAACAACTGCTGCTCTTGATGCTGCCATTAATAAAGGTGACTATGTTAGTCAAATATGCCAACTTAGTCTCGGACGTTATATAGAAAACAATGGTCATGCTCCAAGCGGATGGAATGGAACTTTTGCTAGAAACATCTTAAGCGAACTAGAATTATTTGGATTTATCTCTAAAGATATACAAAGAACCAACGGTTGTGCGGGCTTAACCGAATACCCTGAGTCTGGAGAAGATTTATTAAATGAAGAGTCTGTTGCTGAATTTCATAAATTTAGTGAAAAACTTATCGACAATAATATATCGTGGACATCAATATTAGATATTTTTGAGGCAGGTCTTGATAGCATTAACGAAGAGCAACTTCTTCTTGAAACTAAAAAAGCCATCTTTGCCGGCGATAGAATAATAATTGGCGCAATACTTATTGATTACGAGAAAGGCGTTGTTGGCGCACAAGGAACTTATAAAAACAAATATGATTCTTGGGTGCTATCTTCTGAAACGATAAAAGATATAAGTAGTCAAAGAGATTATGTAGGACATGCCTTATTAATAACTGGTTATAATGATAATGCGATATCAATTGATGACAAAGGTATATCGCATCGTGGTTTGCTAACTTTACGTAATTCTTGGGGCAGCAATATCGGGGATAAAGGAGATTTTTACATGTCATACGATTACTTTAAAGCCTTAGTCATAGAAGCGCAAAGAGTAAGGCATCTAGAAAGCTAAACAACTTTATCAATTTAAACTACAAATATAATCTGCAACTGCTTGCATATCTTCATCACTCATATGCTTGCTAATATCATGCATAATGCCATTAATATCATTATGGCGCTTACTATCTTTAAATGCATTAAGTTGCATTATTGTATACTTGACATTTTGTCCGGACAATAAAGGAAAAACTGCTTGCGCATTACCTGTACCATCTGGGCCATGACAAGCAATACATGCGGTAATGTGCTTTTGCAAGTCGCCACGTTTATAAATCTCCTCACCACGAGTTAAACTGTCAGGCTTACTTTTACATGTCGCACGCGATAATGACGCATAAAACGCAGAAATTTCCTCAATATCCTCATCACTTAATCCAGCAACAAAAGCAGTCATTGTCGGATCTTGTCTCGTTTTATTAGTTTTATAATCTTGTAACTGCTTAATTAAATAACTTATATGCTGCCCGGCAAGATTAGGCCAATCTAAATTACTACTAATACCATCTATACCATGACAAGCGCCACACACATTTGCTTTTGCCATCCCCTGAGAAATACTTGGCTCAGCAAAAGAATAAGTTGTCAAAAAACATAAAAGCAAAAACCACTTTAGATAATTTAATTTCATGAAGTTTAGTACTTGCACTAAAATGTTTTCAAGGATACCATTTCATAGCAATAAATAAAACCCACAGGACTAAACATATGTTAGATAATCCTTATACAAAAGCTACATTCTTAAAAAGTGCGGCTCTAGTTAAACAACTACCGGAAGACACTGGCATAGAAGTTGCCTTCGCCGGCAGATCGAATGCAGGAAAATCTAGCGCATTAAACTGTTTAACCAATCAACGCCAGCTCGCCAAAACCAGTAAAACCCCAGGCAGAACTCAACTTATTAACGTCTTTACCTTAGATACAGAAGAACACAGACTAATAGATTTACCTGGCTATGGATTTGCCAAAGTATCATTAAAAATCAAACAAGAATGGCAAAAAAATTTAGAAAACTACTTAAAAGTTAGGGAAAGCTTAAAAGGTTTAATTTTGTTAATGGACATCCGCCACCCCCTTAAAGATCTAGATACACTATTGCTAGACTGGGCATTACATGAAAGCCTTCCAGTTCATATTTTACTTACAAAAGCAGATAAATTAAGCAAGTCTCAAGCCAATTCAACTTTACTAAAAGTAAAAAATCAATATAAAACCATTCCTAAAGATCTATTAACCATCCAAATATTCTCAGCAACTAAAAAAATAGGCTTGCCTGAGCTAATCGAACACCTTAATTCATGGTTTAAGTAAAAAATACCACTAATTATTAAAAATCAAAACTTATTTTACTGCCATTATTACTACCATAGTTCCTTAATGTCTCTTCGGCCAAATGAGAATTCCTTCCAGCATCAGTCAAAATCTGTTCGAGTAATTTTGACCTCTCTGGCTTAGAACTTTCAACAAAGCTGTTAACTATGTCTTCAGTAACTGTAGATAGCCCATAAGCCACTTTCATAACCGATAATGTATATTCTTGCTTATAATCAACTTTGCGCATTTTATCCTCGCCCTCTTAGTACGCTACTAATATTTTTTACAAATTAATTAATCACTTCAAGTTGAATTACCTTTTTTACAAAAGCGTTAACTTCAGCATTAAATTCATTTTGCAACTCAAAAAAGCTAACAAATTCATCTTGCTCTTTTCTACTAGCAGATTTAGATTTTGATAAAAACTCCACCTTTAATAATTTACTCTTAACATCCTCAATACCAAAACATAATTTCTGCACAGGCATAGACTCGAGCTTGCTATACGATTTTTTTAAATTTATCAAAGATTCAGTTTTATTGGCTAATTTATCAATATACTCTACTATATTCTGCGCACTATTACGCAATGACTTTGCGCACTTATCTAATTGTTCATTATAAGTAATTTCATCATTGTGAAATAATCCATTATATTGATTTGATAAACGTGCCATTATAAAACTCCATGCTTAATTAATCAGCCAAACAGAACAAATAAAATATAGAAAAAGTAATTTATTATCTTATTGATTAAATATTAGTAGCTATTTGAGATTTTTGCAATTTAGATCGGGCCTACACATGGAAAGTTTCAAATAACTTCATTAAACTCACAAAGTTAGCACGTAAGCTAGGGATAATAGCATGTAATGACTCCAATATATACAGTTTAGTGGCTTTTTGATTACAGGAAATGTTAAATTATTGACTTAGTGGTAATTTATAAGCATTTTCATCGAGTTCTGGTTACAACGCAAACACCATGCAACCTCAACCACAGGTCACGGCGCAAACCTCAAGATTGATTAAATTATGAAAAACTGAAAGAATCTCTATGAATCACACATATGAAATTACAATTCAACATTTAATTAAATTGGGTGCGGTTCTTTTAAAACAACATAAATTTCGCTGGTAGGTTGGGCCAAGGCCTGAAGTATCTTCAGTTTTATTGAAAAAAATATCAATAAAAACAAAAAGATAAACTTTTTTAAAAAAACTAGTGACAAGCATAGCAAGACATGATCAAATTTGGCTTCGCAAAAAATCAAATAAGGATAGTCAAGCTATGCATGTAAGTAAGATTTTACAGAAATTATTATTAAACGCAATTCATAAAACACGAATACAAACATTAGAAGTCCTTTTGACAGGCTTAATTAATTCAAAAGTGATGAAATTAACTAATTTGGGTCGGTCCATACCTACTAAAGGTAAAGAACGCTCAGGAATATTGAGAGTTGATAGATTTTTAAGGAATAGTTTTTTTCAAAAACAATCAATTAAGATATATGCATGTATAGCCTCGTTTGTTATTGGTAATAGGGAAACTCCGGATA
>JAUIBC010000036.1 GCA_030427555.1 Gammaproteobacteria bacterium
ATTGCAGGAAGCGTCGTCATGAGTAGTTATTATATTCCATTAGTAATATTAATTTTGTTTCTAGTATCAGTTACGACGCGAGTTTTACCTTTTATTTTTACTAAGCAATTAATAAATAATAAAAAAGCTCAAGTAATTGGTAAAAGATTATCGACTTACATTATGATGTCATTGGTTATTTATGAGATAAATCCAAATACTTTTAAAGTATATCCTTATGCTATACCAGAAATATTAAGTATAATTTTAGTTGTTCTATTGCATCTATCTCTGCGTAAACCGTTATTAAGTATGATAATGGGGACGATTAGTTATATAATTTTAAAAAAGTTATTTTTTTATTAGACTCTTATGTATTAGATCAAAAATCTTGTCATGAAGGATAATCAGTAATGTATTTTTTTCCTCCCACAAGACGTATGCCGGTTTTTCATAGTTATCATGAGTTAAGCTTAATCAAATGTAAGTTAGGCGGCCATGGTAATTTACTTGGTATACGGTTTTATATTCAACCTCTCCCTAACTTAACTCAAGAAGAATATAGTCAATTATCTTCTAGTATTAGGTTAGTCGAAAACTGTCATATTGATCCAGATCATTTAAATTTAGATAATGTAAAAACTCTTATTCAAAATATTGGTATTCTAAAAAAACTTATTCGGCCTCAATATATAGGAATATTGCATAGGAATACGGTAGATTTTTTACGTGCTGTAATTTACAGTATTCATATAGATAATACGACTGGTCCAATAGGATTAAAGAAATTCTTAGAAACACAAAGTCATATTATTGAGCTTTGTGCAGATATTAATACTTACTTAGAAAGGCACCTTGATATTGGAGATGATGAAAAGATCATATATATGATGCCTCATAGAAATAACGTACAATATTTCCAAAATATCAATTTATCAGATTTTAAATGTTACATAATCCCTAATCTTAATAATTATAGACGCTGGCAATCTTGGGAAGATTTAATTAATCATAATGAAATTATTATCAAATATTTAAATGATATATACGCACAAATTGATACGACACTTAATGCTAATGAATGCATAAAATTAGCTAGAAAGATTAAGCATTTTACAACAGAGCTAGCAAATTGGAGTAATAGAAATTTACCGAATAGAAATCTTGAATGTATAAGCTTATTAAGAGAGTTGGCAACAAAATGCGAAGATTTATCGCCCGTATCTCCAACTAAAACTGTTGAAAGTATGCTAAACGAAGCCTATTCATTGGCTAATACAGAACAATTTCCTCAGGAATTTGATGAATTTAAAATAGTATTAGGCGATTGCCTGAAAAACAAGCAAGAAGAAGAAAGAGTTAAATTCATGCAAAAATGTTATAATCATGTGGCGCATGTATTTAATGATTCTCATCATGGAGTTATATTAAAAGAATATATTGAAAGAACACTTAACAATACACGCGTAGGTATCCCATTAGAAATTTATCGTAGAATACAGGAAATGAGAAATAGCTACGATATACCGAATGCTACTACTAGACAACTTTTAAAATTAACATTTTTAAATAAATTATGTGCTAAAATTCGTGAAAATCCTCATCGTAGCTCAAGAACATGGTTTAAATTAGTATATAAAGATATTGCGAGTCATGAAGATAATTTAGCGCTTATTCGTATGCTAAATGAACCATATAAAATTTCTCTATTCGAAAACCATAGATTTAAAGAGTTATTAAGTTTTTTGAAAAATAACGAAAATAGAGATCAATATAATCATGATGAGTGTAATGATTTAAATCCATCATTGATGTAATATAGTTGCATAGTATTTAGTTTATAATTTCCGCCGAATTTGAATTCGGTAATTTTTGAAATACATTGATGGTAAAATAGAAAACAATTATGGTAGATAGAACGTGATTGATGAGTTGATTAAAGAATTAAACCCCGAGCAACGCCAAGCAGTGATAGCTTCTTTAGGTAACATTTTAGTTTTGGCAGGGGCTGGTAGTGGTAAGACTCGAGTGTTAGTTAGTCGTATCGCTTGGCTTATTGCGTCTTTAAATTTATCCCCGCATGAAATTCTTGCTGTTACTTTTACAAATAAAGCTGCTAAAGAGATGAAAACCCGTTTAGGAGATATTTTACATCGAGATATTAATGGTATGTGGGTTGGTACTTTTCACGGATTATCGCATCGTTTATTATTAAGGCATTTTAGAGAAGCTAATTTACCATCACAATTTAGTATTTTAGATAGTGATGATCAAGCGCGTTTAATAAAACGTGTTATGCAAGGCTTAAACATTGATACCGATAAATGGCCAGTTAAACTTGCGCAAGGATTTATTAACAGCAGAAAAGATGAGGGATTACGCCCATCACATATTTATCAACAATCTTTTGACGAGCAGACTAAATTATTAGTTAAAGTATATAAAGCTTATACCGAAGCGTGTCAAAATGCAGGTGTTGTTGATTTTGCTGAATTACTGTTAAGAGCTCATGAATTATTACGTGATAACTCTGATTTGCTTGGACATTATCAAAATAAATTTAAAGCAATTTTAGTTGATGAGTTTCAAGATACAAATACAATTCAATATGCTTGGATTAAGTTGCTTGCAGGAGAAAATGCTAACGTTATGGCAGTAGGAGATGATGATCAATCTATATATGCTTGGCGTGGGGCTAAGGTTGAAAATATTGCGAGATTTACCAATGATTTTCCAAAAGCAGAAATAATTCGCCTTGAGCAGAATTATCGTTCTAGTGCTAACATCTTACAAGCGGCAAATAGCTTAATTAGTAATAATAGTTCCCGTATGGGTAAAAATTTATGGACCAAAGATGGTAATGGGGAACCAATAAAGTTATTTGCAGCGTTTAATGAACTTGAAGAGGCGAGATTCATTGCTGATGAAATTCAAAAAGAAATTAATTCAGGTCGCTTATTAAATGAAATAGCAGTATTGTATCGTGCAAATGCGCAATCACGAGTAATTGAAGAAGCATTCTTACGAGCTGGAATTTCTTATAAAATCTATGGTGGAATGCGTTTTTACGAGCGAGCTGAGATTAAAGATGCTTTGGCATATTTGCGTTTAGTTATTAATAAAAATGACTCTGAAGCTTTTGAGAGAGTTGTAAATTTTCCAACCAGAGGAATTGGTGAAAGTACTTTGAGTATACTTAGAAATATCGCAAGTAATCAGCAAATATCACTTTGGCAAGCTGCAAAGATTGCTATTTCTGAAAATGAACTCTCACAACGCGCCGCAAACTCTCTAAATAAGTTTATACAATTTATTGTGGCGATTGAGCAAGATTTTGTAGATCATAATTTAGAAGAACAGATACATATTATTCTGCAAGGTAGTGGTTTGTATGAGCATTATAAAAAAAGTAAGAATAATCTTGCTGAATCAAAGTTACAAAATTTACAAGAATTGGTTAATGCCGCAAAGCAATTTCGTGATAGCGAAGATGTTTTGGAGCCATCTCAGATAGCAGCATTTTTAGCGCATGCTTCTTTAGAAGCGGGGGAGATGCAGGCTGAAGATTATGAGCAGCATGTGCATATGATGACAATTCATGCCGCTAAAGGATTAGAATTTCCACTAGTTTTTATTGCTGGAATGGAAGAAGGAATTTTCCCAAGCAGACAATCTAACGATGATTTTGCAAAATTAGAAGAAGAGCGCAGGCTTTGTTATGTTGGTATGACAAGAGCAATGCAAAAGTTAGTTTTATCACATGCAGAAATCCGCCGCCAATATGGTAGGGAAGAATATCATAGGCCCTCGCGTTTTCTAAGAGAATTACCAGAAGAGTTTTTAGATGAAGTAAGAATTAAAGTGAAATCAAGTAAGCCAACAATTCCCACACAAAATGATACGGGGTTTGCGCTTGGATGTAATGTTAATCATGCAAAATTTGGCGCTGGAGTTGTATTAGCAGTAGAAGGTTGCGGGCCTAGCGCACGAGTACAAGTAAAGTTTGCGGAGCATGGCGCTAAATGGTTAGTACTTGCTTACGCCAATTTAACCTAATAGTACTACTATAATAGCATTACTGTATCAATATTAAACGTTGTTTGTTCGCTTTTTGTGCCATTATTGTATGGAGTAGCTTTAAATGCTTTATCATAGCGGATTTCAGGCCGTATTTTTAAATATGAATTAAATGCATGGATTAAACCTAACGAAAAATCAACGTATGGTGTCGGATAACCTGTGCGTTGACCTTGAGGATCATTGAAAAATTCGAATCTAAATGATAATAAGTCTTGTTGAAATAATTTCATGGAAAAAATATTCAAAAAGCCAACAGCATTAGATAAACCAGGAATTATTGGACCACAGCCACCACCATCCCCAAAAGATTTTCTAGGCCCAAAATTACAACTCCCGCCTTGTGCTGCATTAAATTGATAAAAATAATTAAACTCGCTAGCATTTTTGAAATGTTCGTTAAAGCGATGTGTCCAAGTAAGAGTTAATTGTTGTAAATTATCATGATTGCCAGTAAATTGCCCATCGTTTAACGCAGAAGTTCCACCAATAATTGAATCGTTATTATCAGCTGCGACCCAACGCAATAAAAATTGGAAACTTGGATGCGCACCAGCAGCCCATGGCGCCATATTAATTCCACCGTGAAATCCCAGTAATATATTAATTTGTTTATTTAATTGGACTACGGTATTTATTCCAGTCTCAGTATAAGCATCGTATGTCATTGTTAAAGCATGAGTTAAAAAGTTTGAGAATGGAGCTAGCGAAGATTCTATATCAGTAGGTGATGAATAGCGCCCGATAGTAATTAACATTCCTTCGGCAATGTGTGGTATATAAATTTGTCCAAAAAATTCTAATGGATCATCTCCATATAGATTATTGTTTTGATAAAGTTGAGAGCTAAATATACCTTGGGCAATAGTATAACGATAATCTATGCCCAAAATATTCATTATTTTAAATCCAAAGTCTATATTTTGAGTTTGCAGAGTATTTGGTAAACGCTCAGCAGTTAATACAAATTGATCTAATACCAATTTATTTGGAACAATATCAAAAGACATTGGAATATTAGATGAGTTTGAGCTACTAACGTTATAAGATGGTTCAACCCAACCATATATTTTTATATTTTTTTTCTTTAATTCCGGATATTTTGTCCAAAGATCTTGGGTCATTGGATTAATCTGACTTTTATCTTCTACTCCAATAATTGGTCCAGGATATTCAGTGCGTACAAATTGCTTATCAAAAGGAGTTGGCATTGTACGAGTTGTAAGATTATCTGTTTGCGCTGAATAACTTCCAGTACAGATAAAGTAACCAAGCGATGTAAGTAATAGGCAGTTTATTAATGTTTTCATGTTATGCTTTGTACGTCAATAATCTGCATAAAAATTATATTTTGAAATATCTTGGGTATTAATTATTAATTAAATCGTATGATAATATCAAGTACATTGGGTATCAGGGTCATTTAATTTTTAATGAGGTGCCCCTGGGAGTATAGCTTGAAATTATATATAACTAATGATAATGTTCGATACTTTATGCTAAGTGGTTTTCATTTTGGGAGAAAATTGTGAAATTAACTAGTTTTTTAACAGCTGGAGCATTAATCTTTGGTATGAGTTCAGTTGCGGTTAAAGCTGAGGTTGTAAAGGGAGTAACTCTTGAGCAGAAAAAGCAATTTGAGCAGATGGTGCATGACTATTTAATAGAAAATCCAGATGTATTGATAGAAGCTTCTCAGGTTTTGCAAAAAAGACAGCAAGAAGCTATGCAAAAAGACTCTAAAACTGCTATAACCAAGCACGCATCTGAATTGGTTATGGGGGATTTGTCTGTCGCTGGGAATAAAGATGGTAATGTAACCTTAGTAGAATTTTTTGACTATCAATGCATTCATTGTAAAAAAATGGAAGTCGTAGTCGATAGTTTGATTGAAAAGAATAAAGATTTACGCGTTATTTATAAAGAATTTCCAATTTTCGGTAAGGAATCTGAGCTTGCTTCTAAAGTAGCTATGGCTGCAGCATTACAAGGTAAATATATTGCATTACAAAATGCATTATTTAATGCTAAAGGTCGCTTAAATGAAAACAAAATCATGGATATAGCTAAAGCTTCAGGCCTTGATATGGAAAAGTTAAAATCTGATATTAACAGTAAGAAAGTTACGGATACTTTAAAAGCAAACCGTGAGTTGGCTGAAAAAATTCGTATTATGGGTACTCCTGCGTTTGTAGTGTTATCTACACCGAAAGGTAAATTAAATTTAGATTCAGAAGTTGCATTTATTCCAGGTGCTGCTAGTGAAAACTCATTGCAGGAACTAATAAATAAAGCTAAATAATACCGATGATAGATTTTTTATTAACTTGCCGCAGCTTGTTTGCGGTGAGTTAGATTTTAGAAAAGTTCGAGTTCGTAAATAATCTAAAAATTTAGTTATCAATTAGTAACTTGTTTAAAACTTAATTTTAGTTGGAAGTAGTATTATGCAAAAGCCTAGAAATTTTCAGGATATAATTTTAATATTGCAAAAATTCTGGGCTGACAGAGGTTGTGTTATTATGCAGCCTCTAGATATGGAAGTTGGAGCTGGGACGTTTCATCCAGCCACCTTCCTAAAAGCAATTGGCCCTAAACCATGGGCTGCTGCTTACGTACAGCCTTCAAGAAGACCTACAGATGGTCGTTATGGGCAAAACCCTAATCGTGTGCAGCATTATTATCAATTTCAAGTTGTTTTAAAACCATCTCCACTTGATATTCAAGATCAATATTTAGATTCATTAAGAGCATTGGGTGTTGATCCTTTGGTAGATGATATTCGTTTTGTTGAAGATAATTGGGAGTCGCCAACTCTTGGCGCTTGGGGTCTTGGCTGGGAAGTATGGCAAAATGGTATGGAAGTATCGCAGTTTACTTATTTTCAGCAAGCTGGTGGTTTGCCGGCTAAGCCAGTTACTGGTGAGTTAACTTATGGTTTAGAAAGGCTTGCTATGGCTATTTTAGATGTTGATAGTATGTTTGATATGCCTTGGACGGAAACTTCTTACGGCACAGTTACTTATGGCGATATTTATTTGCAAAATGAAGTTCAGCAATCAGCTTATAATTTTGAGCACGCTGACATTGAAAATTTATTTTTGCAGTTTAATTTTTATGAAAAAGAAGTTAAGCATTTAGTTGACCAGGAATTACCATTACCAGCATATGAAATGGTATTAAAAGCATCTCATACTTTCAATTTATTAGATGCTAGAAATGCTATTTCAGTTACTGAGAGGCAAAGATATATTTTAAGGGTCAGAGATTTGTCAAGAGCAGTTGCTCACTTGTATTACGAAGTGCATTGTGCGTAGGTGAATAGTGAAATATAGTGATTTTTTATTTGAACTTGGTGTAGAAGAATTACCTTCAAAGGCTGTGTTGGCTCTATCAGAAGGATTGGCAGAAAATATTCAAGCAGGCCTTGATAATGCTAAAATCAAGCATGGCGAAATTTTGAGTTTCGGTACGCCGCGACGAATAGCTGTATTAGTTAAAGATGTTGCTCAATTACAAGACCCTCAAAAAATATCTAGACGTGGTCCTGCTGTTTTGGGATCTATGGATAATGATAATAATCCAATGCCATCATTAGCAGGATTTGCTAAATCCTGCAAAGTAGATATTAGTGAGCTTAAAACTATTAAAACTGAAAAGGGTGAGTGGTGGCTATATGAAGCCGAGATCGAAGGTATTAACACCCGTGAAGTTTTATTTCCTATCGTGCAAGAAGCGGTAAGTAAACTACCAATTGCTAAGTTAATGACTTGGGGAAATGGAGAATATAATTTTAGTAGACCGGTGCATTGGGGAGTGATGTTGTTTGGTGATGAGCCTATACATGGAAAAATGTTTGGTATAACAACAGATAATTTAAGTTATGGGCATCGCTTTCATCACTCGCAGTCTATTAAAATTACTAAACCGAGTAATTACGTTACATCTTTATATGATGGTAAAGTTATTGCAAGCTTTACTAAAAGGCGTGCAGTTATTCTTGAGCAATTGCAAAATATATCTAGTAAATATAATCTAACCGCTATTATTCCTGATGATTTGTTAGATGAAGTAACTTCAATAGTAGAATGGCCATGCGCTATTTTTGCAAATTTTAGTGAGGAATTTCTGCAAACTCCTGAAGAAGCAATTATTGCATCGTTACAACAACATCAGAAATGTTTCGCGTTAAAAGACACTTCAGGTAAATTAGCTCCTAATTTTATAACTATTGCAAATATTGAAAGCAAAAATCCTGAGCAAGTTAAATCTGGGAATGAAAAAGTTGTAAAAGCACGTTTAAGTGACGCGGCATTTTTTTATACCCAAGATTCAAAGCAACCGTTAGCCAATTATGCATTAACGCTTGATAAAGTAGTATTTCATGCAAAACTTGGTAGTCTTGCTGATAAGACAAGGCGTATGAGTAATCTTATGCAATACTTAGCCGCTTCTTTTTCTTTAGATGTAACACTTGCTGAACGATCTGCCTTTTTATCTAAATGTGATTTATTAACTGGCATGGTTGGTGAGTTTCCGGAATTGCAGGGTATAATGGGTTGTTATTATGCAAAAAATGATGGAGAAAGCGATGACGTTGCTTTAGCAATAAAAGAACAATACTATCCACGATTCGCGGCTGATACTTTGCCTTTATCTAATTATGGTTTAGCATTATCTTTGGCTGATAGAATTGATACTTTAGTTGGCTTATTTGCAATTGATCAAAAGCCAAGTGGCGTAAAAGATCCTTATAAATTAAGACGCCATGCTCTTGCTGTAGTAAGAATATTATTAATAGTTAAAAATAAAATATCCTTAACATCTTTAATTAATAATGCAATAGATAATTATGCGGATAATATACCGATTAAGCGAGAAGACTTAATCGAAAGCTTAACAAATTTTATTTTTGAGAGAATGCTTTCTTTTTATAATTCTATAGGAATAGCTTCGCAGTATTTTAATGCTGTTAAAATGCAACAAAATCAATACCTATGTGATATGGACATTAGAATAAAAGCATTATTAAAATATAAAGAAATACCTGAAGCTGAAGCATTAAGCGCTTCTTGCAAAAGGGTAGATAATTTATTATCAAATATTGATAATTCTTCAGGTGATGCGATTATTTCTTCAGAGTTCTTGCTTGAACCAGCAGAGAAAGAGTTAGCATCTGCGATTGCAAATCTTGAAACAAAAGTAGCTACATTATTAAAAGATTCAGATTATTCTGCTATTTTAATTAGCCTTGCTAGTATTAAACAGCCGTTAGATAACTTTTTTGATAATGTAATGGTTATGGTTGAAGAAGAAAACATCAAACGTAATCGGTTAAATTTGTTAATAAGATTACAGAAATTATTGAAGACTGTGGCTGATATTGCGTTAGTTCATGACTTTTCCGCTTAGTTATATTAAGGAGCGCGTATCCGACGCGCAAAAATTGCAAGACTCTTATGGATTTGTATATAACAATGATATCTTACCAAGGTTACATTTAACCGATGATAAATTAGTATTGTTGAATCATGATTTTAAGCCAATTTTTGTAGATTTTACTAATAACGCTATTTTAAAAAGAGCGCAACAAACTAAAAATCAAGGGCTAATAAAGGCTTGTAAGCCACAAAATAGTTTAAAAATAATTGATGCGACCGCAGGATTTGGTAGAGATGCTTTTATACTAGCTTGTTTAGGTGCTGAAGTTGTAATGTTAGAAAAAAGCCCAATTCTTGCAGCACTTCTTATTGATGGACTTGCAAGATTGGAGCATAAAGCTCCTGACTTTTGTAAATTAAGTTTAATTTATAGTGACGCCATACAATATATTACCGATTTAAAACCAGAAAATATCCCAGATGTAATTTATATAGATCCTATGCATCCAACTAGAAAGAAGAAAGCTTTAGTTAAAAAAGAGATGCAAATTTTACAATCCATCTTAGGCCCAGATAATAATGCCGAACAACTGCTAATTGCCGCACTATCAAAGGCTAAACAACGTGTGGTTGTTAAATGGCCGCAAAGAGAATTACCATTACGCAAACCAAATTACAGTATAAATGGTAAAACTGTAAGATTTGATGTTTATTCTACCTAAGATCTTTTGTAACTCTCGATTTAATAATTTAACTCAATCTCATCACGTAAGCGTTTTTCTTCAAAAATGTCTTCTATACGTCGTCTTGTTTCTAAGCGTTTAGAGTTTTTCGTTTCATTAGCTTCAGATGAATAACGTTTATCATTTTCTTTATCTGTAGTACACTTAGTAGCATTCATGCTTATCTCCTAAAAAGTCCTATTTCCTAAGGATGTAGAGCTAGGTCCATCCAAAAGTGTAACTCAATTAGTATATACCCAAGAAACTCCCAAATGCAATTTTTTATAATTAGTAAAAAAATATTTTAACTTACTATAAAATTCAGTTTAATTAGTCCAAGATGCTCTTGATTTAAGATGAGTTGTACTGCTTCTGGTAGAGGGTTAGTGATGTCTTCATTGTTTCTTTTAGTTGTGTATTGATACCAAGTTGGCATGATATTTTGGTGCATCCCTACATAGGCAAATTCACATTTTTTAAGATCTTTTAGAATAACTGTATTTTGATAACGTTCCCTATCTGGTGTATCAAGCTCAGACCAAATACGCCTTATTAATTTTCTATTTTTGCATAAATATGCAACCCTTATTAAAGTGCTTCTATTTTCATATGCATTTGGATTAGTATTGCCCCCGCGTGTAAACTCCAAATAATCATTTTGGCCAATGAATGATGGAAATAAATGCATTTTATTACCACGTATAGGTCTTTCTATTATTTGTTTAATATCTTGAGTTAGTATGGATAACGCTAATTGTAATTCATTAATTTTTGATATTTGTTCTGTACTGTTTTCTTTAACTTGTAAAGTTTGATAGAGAATGGATGAAGTAATACTTGCTATAATTGCAAATATGGCTATAGCAATTAGTATTTCTAACAATGTGAATCCTTTACTTTTCATAGTAAAAAGCCATTAATGGGTCTGTGTAAGGACCATGTTGATTATTACTAACTTCAATAGTTAATTTTTGTATTTTTTTAATTTTGGTTGGTGTAAGTCTTGCCTTAAAATACCAAGTATTACCAAAAGCTCTAAATGATTTTGTTGTTGGCAATCCTGTTCTTAAGGTTAATGTGCGCATTTGCACCTGATGTACAGCTTGCATAGCAACCCAATGTTTAATAGTTTTTTCTTTTATTCGATTAGTATTGCTTAAATTTTCTGCGCTAGTTTTAAGTATGGCAGTTAGACCAATTGCTAATATAGCAAGAGCCAATAAAACTTCCATTAAGGTGAAGCCCAAATTATTTCTCATTTTTTTGTACCTTAATATTACCTACTCGATCACAATATACAGTTGCAATAATTTTAGTTTGATTTTTACCAAAACTTAATTGAAATGGGGTAATTGTTCCTGATGAATTTATAATAATAATATTTGGTTTAGCGTTATGCCTTTTATTGGTTTGCTTAGCTAGGATCATACTTGTGTCATTTGGTAATTTTTGGTTTTTATAGATATTATTAGGAATTGTTTCCCATTTATTATTATTAAGTCTTAGTACAGAATAATTATTTTTTTTAATGTTAATAGCGAGAGTTTGGTTTGTTAGAATAGCTTCTTTTTTTACAAGGGACATAAAATACACAAAGTGTTCCGCGGCGTTTGCTACTTTACGCCGCTCGCCAAAGTCGCCAAATGATAGTATGGCAAAATTTATAGTTATACCAATAATGATAATTACGACTAATAACTCAATTAAAGTAAAACCTTCTACCTTACGAGCCTGCATTCCAATTGCCAATTTCTGCATTTTTACCTTCGCCACCAGGTTGTCCTGTTGGTCCATAGGTGAAAACGTCTATGTCGCCGTGTTCGCCAGGATTTAGATATAAGTAATCTCGTCCCCATGGATCTTTAGGTAGAGATTTTAAATATTTTTTCCAATTAGTTGGAGTAGGGCTGGTTGTTGGTTTATCAACTAAAGCCATTATTG
Organism: Gammaproteobacteria bacterium; assembly: GCA_030427555.1. Lineage (GTDB taxonomy): Bacteria > Pseudomonadota > Gammaproteobacteria > Legionellales > Legionellaceae > 2-12-FULL-35-11. The sequence continues at coordinate 12,101 of JAUIBC010000036.1, forward strand.
ACTGATCTGTTGTTGGATAAAATCCATTATCCAGCTTATAAAGCTCCAAAGCGTTCTGAATGGCAAGTACATCTTGCCTGGCTTTAATTATTCGAGCATCATCTGGTCTATCGACTATTTTGGGTACTACTAGTGCGGCTAGGATTCCAAGGATAACAACTACTACCATTATTTCGATCAAAGAAAATCCGGCTTGCTTATATCTCATTAATAATACTCCTAAGTTTTGTTAACTATGATTTTAACATGCTATATTAATTGTTCCATAGAAAAAATTGGTAGTAACGTTGATAAAACAATAAACAATACCACTGCCCCCATAAGTAAAATTATCATAGGCTCTAATAACGTTAGAGCAGTGTCTATAATTCTTTTTACTTCATTATCTAAATGTTGAGCCGCTCTTTCCATCATGGCTGATAAATTACCACTTTTTTCCCCACTTGCAATTAAATGTGTTGCCATAGGGCTTAAAAAACTCGTTTCCTGAAGTGCTAAATTTATTCCTTTACCTTCTTTTACTTGAAGAGTTGCTTTATTAAAAGCTTCTTGCATAATTTTATTATTTATAAGGCTTGATGATACACGCATAGTCTCTAAAACATTTACCCCTGCAGCAAAGAGAATCCCAAAAGTATGAATATAGCGAGCAACATTTATCGATTTAATTAAAAATGCTAATAAAGGGATTTTTAATAATATTTTATGCCATTTTATTAAAAACTCTGGAATTTTTAAGCAACGCAAAAAAATTAATATTAATAAAGCACAAAATAATATAACGTATATCCCATAATGTTGAATAAAGCTGCTTATTTTAATTAATATTAAAGTCATTGTTGGTAGAGTTTGTCCAGTAATAAATACTTCAATAATTTTAGGTACGACAAAAGCCAGAAGAAAGCTTACAATAGCAATTGATATGCTAACCATTAAAGTTGGGTAAATTAATGCTTGCTGAACTTTTTGGCGGATTTTTTGCTGATTTTCCGTATATTCTGCTAGTTTTTCTAGGACCATGTCTAAATTACCAGTTTGTTCGCCTGCTGCAATTGTTGCTCGATAAAGTTCAGGAAATGCATGGGGGAATTCGCCCATAGCTTGAGCAAGCCCATATCCTTCTATAACCTTAGCACGTACGGCGATGACGAGCTTTTTAACTTTTTCATGATCTGATTGTTCTGCTACTCCTCGTAAAGACTCATCAATAGGAATGCCAGCCGATAATAACGTTGCAAGCTGGCGAGTTAATAATGATAGATCTTGAGATTTTAATTTATCACGTCGTTTTTTAGATGCGGATTTTTTTAGTGGATATACTGAGGTTGGTAGTAATCCTTTATCCCTTAATAATTTTCTGGCATGCCTCTCGGAATCAGCTTCAATTACTCCTTTGCAGTTATTGCCATTTTTTTTTATAGCTAAATATTGATAAGCACTCATGCAAACAATTATAAAGCTTCTTGCAAAGATTTCATAATTGCACCTAAAAATCTAGTCGCTTCTCCACCCGTTATTGCGCGATGATCAAAGCTTAACGATAATGGTAATAGCTTACCTTCTTGTATTTTGCCATTATTGTTTATTACTCCAGAATATAGTCTGCCAACGCCTAAAATTGCAACTGTTGGAACAACGATTATTGGGCTTGCAAATTTGCCTGCAAACTTACCGAAATTTGATAAAGTTATAGTTGCGCCTTTAAGCTTCTCAGAGGGAATACTTCTGTCTTGTACTTCTTGTTTGTAAGTATTAATAATGCTACGTAGTTCTTGGTCAGAGTTATTTCCTGCATCATGAATAACTGGGACAAATAATCCTTCTGAATTATCCATGGCAAGACCTAGATTAACTTCAGTAAAGCGTTTTAAAGCACAGTTTTGGCTATCATACCAAGCATTAAGACTTGGTTCTATTTGGGTTGCATGGACAATAGCTTTTATTAGGCGTACAGTTATATCACTATCCGCATGCCAATTACTGATATCAACCTCATCAAAAATTGATACTGCAACCACTTCTTTATGAGATTGTTCCATACTTTGGAGCATAGCACGACGTACGCCTTTAAGTTGCTCAAATCCTTCACCCAATGAATTCTGTTTTGTAGCAGCTTTTTCAACGTCTTTTTGAGTAATCATGCCAAAATCACCACTGCCAGTTAGGCTAGTTAAATCTACGCCTAATTTTTTGGCAAGCATCCGTACTTTAGGAGTGGCTTTACCAGATTTGCTTGTTTGTTTACTTGCACCAATTGTAAAGTTATCTTCTGTTATTTCATGACTTTCCTCAAGGTCTCCAACTACAGTACCTTTATCATTTTTTGTAGCTTGAGTTGCGACAAATCCAACTAAAGGTTCACCAGTTTTAATGATATCGCCTGGATTTCCATAAAGTTTTTCAATAACTCCTGTTTGAGGGCATGGTACGTCTACTACAGCTTTTGCTGTTTCCATTGAAGCAAGAGGTTGGTCTACTGTAACCGTGTCACCAACTTTGACAAACCACTCATGAATTTCAGCATCAGGTAATCCTTCACCTAAATCTGGTAAGTTAAATATATCCATAAATTTACTCCATAATACTTAAAACGGTTTCAGTAATTCTCTCAACACTAGGAATATAATTTTTTTCGAGTTGAAAATAAGGCATGATAATGTCATATCCAGTTACTCTTTGTACTGGAGCTAATAGGTCATGTAAACAGTTTTCCATTAATTGAGCAGATATTTCTGCGCCTACACCACAGTTTTGTGCACCTTCATGGATAATTACACAGCGCCCAGTTTTATTAACAGAATTTATAATGGTTTCTATGTCTAGCGGTTTAATTGAAGCAACATCAATTACTTCACATTCGATACCTTGTTCAAGTAGTTTAGCAGAAGCTTGTAACGTTTCATGCATGCTAGCGCCCCAGCTAACTAAAGTTACATCATCTCCTGTTTTAAGAGTAAAGCATTTGCCAATTGGCAAAGCAATACCATCATCTGGTACAGGTTGTTTTACTAAACGGTAAATTCTTTTTGGTTCTAGAAAAATCACAGGATCAGGGCTACGCATCGCGGCTAAAAGTAACCCATATGCGCGTTTGGGAGAAGATGGAATTACTACTTGTAAGCCAGGAATATGTGCAAATAATGCTTCGGTGCTTTCTGAATGATGTTCAGGTGCATGAATACCGCCACCAAAAGGAGCACGAAAGACAAGGGGACAGGTCAAGCGACCACGTGTACGAGTTCGCATGCGGGCTGCTTGTGAAATGATTTGATCAAAGGCCGCATAGATGAAGCCCATAAATTGAAACTCAGCA